>NZ_QXIU01000111.1 GCF_003570935.1 Candidatus Cryosericum odellii | reverse complement strand
GTCAGGTCGTAGGCGTCCTGCGTAAATATCTTGGCGATGCCCTCGGGCGGCACCTTGCGCTTCTGTGTTTCACAGATGAGACATGGCTCCGGACAATGGCTCCTGGTGTCTTCGGGCTCCGGGTACGACACAATGACGCCCTCATAGTTTCGAAGCACGATGCGGTCGGGAGACATGGAGAGAATGTAATTGGGGCTGACCGGGATCTTGCCACCGCCGTGCGGCGCGTCGACGACGAATTGCGGAACGGAGAAGCCACTCGTGTGACCGCGCAGAAACTCCATGATCTCGATGCCCTTGTAAACAGACGTACGGAAGTGACTGATACCACTAGTCAGATCGCACTGGTAAATGTAGTAGGGCCTGACACGAATAGCCACGAGCTTCTGAATGAGCTCTTTCATGATATAGGGACAATCGTTGATCCCCTTGAGGAGAACGGACTGGTTGCCAATCGGGATCCCTGCATCGGCCAGCATCGCGATAGCCTTGCTTGACTCAGGCGTCACCTCGCTGGGATGGTTGAACTGCGTGTTGAGCCACAGCGGATGGTACTTGCGCAGCATGGTGCAGAGTTCGGGTGTGATGCGCTGAGGAAGAACCACGGGAACACGCGTGCCAATGCGTATCACCTCGACGTGCTGAATCTTGCGGACCTCACTGATGACATACTCGAGGAACTCGTCGTCGACGAGCAGCGCGTCACCACCAGACAGGAGAACATCCCGCACCTCCTCGTGCTCACGAATGTAGCCGATTGCCGCGTCAACCTCGCCCCTGGAGCGCCGTGCGTCAGTCATGCCTGCAAGGCGTCTGCGCGTGCAGTGACGGCAATACATGCCGCACTGGTCCGTAATGAGAAAGAGCACGCGATCGGGGTACCGATGCGTCAGGCCGTGGACAGGAGAATCAACCTCCTCATAGAGGGGATCGTCCAGATCGCTTGGCACAGATTGCAGCTCCAGTGCCGTGGGAACGCACTGTTTGAAGATGGGATCATCCGGATTGTTCTGGTCGATGAGTGTGGCATAGTACGGTGTGATCGCCATGCGGAACTTGGACAGTGCGCTGATGACACCAACCTTCTGTTCATCAGTGAGATGGATGACCTGAGATAGCGTTTCGACTGTCTGGATGCGGTTAGCAACCTGCCAGCGCCAATCATCCCAGTCCTGCTGCGACACATTCTTCCAAAGGGGAACGTTAGTGTACTTGTAACTCGACAAGGAACGCCTCCTCCTTTTGATGGTGGAGATGGCGGGATTTGAACCCGCGACCTCATGGATGCAAACCATGCGCTCTCCCAACTGAGCCACACCCCCACATATGAAAACACGAACTACAAAATGGTGGGCCTCTCTGGATTCGGACCAGAGACCTCGTCCTTATCAGGGACGCGCTCTAACCAGCTGAGCTAGAGGCCCACTTGCAGTTACCTTTTCCGACAAGCTATTTTATAGGGAATCACCCTGCTGTCAAGTCACAGAAACGGCTCTCAGCCGTAGCGTTCTTCCTTCCATGGATCCCCATGCATATGATAACCACGCGATTCCCAGTACCCGGGACGATCCTCTGCCAGAAACTCGAAGCCAGATACCCACTTGGCGTCTTTCCAGGCGTAAAGCGATGGCACAAGAAGCCGAAGAGGTCCACCGTGCTCGTTCGTCAGGGGAAGCCTGTTCCATTCCCAGACAAGCATCGTATCGTCGGCGAGCAGAGCATCGAGCGGAAGATTCGTCGTGAACTCCGTGATACAGTGCGCCATGACGAATCGAGCCGATGTAGACAACTGGACATGTGCCGCCTCCAGGACGTCGCGTACCAGCGCTCCGCCCCACTCGGTCCCCAGCATCGAAAAACCTGTGACACAATGGAAGTCAGCCGTCATGGTCGTGTGTTTCACGGCCATGAGTTGCTGCCACGTCATCCCGGTCGGTTCCCGCACCTCGCCCCAGAACCTGAACGTGAAGTTGTTCATGTCCACCGACGGTATCTGCTCAACCGTCAAGGTAGGGAACGATGTCGTGACCGACTGGTTGGGGGGAACGCGGGGACGAGTCGGCTGGGGTGCAAACTCGGGGCCAGAAGGTCTACGCTGGAAGATACCCATATCCGGAACGCTCATAGGCCTTCACGAGCACATCCACAAAGAACGCCGTCGCCGGAATCACCACGACACTGTCTGCGGCTTGACCAGTCAGTGCAAACCAGTATGGCAGCTTCATGACGCTACACAGCACCAGCGACCTGCTACCAGATATTATCATATCTCCCCACCCTTTCCTTCCTCTGTCAATAATATCAAAAAAGATGGATTCCAGTGGTGTCAAGTCTGCTCAATTCTGCGGAAAAATCCACGCCGATTGCCACGCCATTCGTGAAGATTTCGCTTAGGGGTACCAGCACAAACGCACGCTTCAACATCTGGGGATGTGGCACAGTCAACTCTGCATCGCAGTTGACAACGCCCTCGTAAATCAACAGATCAATATCAATGGTTCTGGAGTCATGCGGTATTTTGCGCTCGCGCCCCATTGCCGCTTCAATCCCGAGACATGCGCCCAAAAGCGCGTGGGGACTAAGCTCTGTCATAATAACCATACATGCATTCAAGTAATCGTCTTGCTCATTGGGCACGTCGATCGGCGTGGTCTCGTACAAGCTGGAACTCACAATCACCGTCGTTTCCGGGAGCCGCTCTACAGCGTGGACCGCGTTCATGATGTTGTCTTGTCTCTGTCCCAGGTTCGAACCCAACCCCAATACTGCTCTACTCATGAACATGTATCCTTCGCCGTGTAATCATGACAGCCATATAATCGAACTTCATGTCTACCGGCGCATGTGGCTTTTTCAGCAGAACGTCTACCTTCTCCACTTGTGGATAATCGCTCAACAGTTGCTGGGCGACCATCTGCGCTGTCTTTTCCAACAGGTTGTACTTTGCCCCGGTCATTACGCGCAAAACCGTCTTGGCTGCCTTAGCATAGCTGACGGTGTCGTTCACATCGTCTGTCTGTCCGGCGCGCAATAAGGATGCATATAACGTGATATCCAGCTCAAAAGGCTGGCCATCGCGTTTTTCTTCCGGATTTACCCCGTGATAGGCAAATATCTTCAATCCTTTGATGATGATTCTATCCAATGCGGACCCTCCTGATTGCCGAGGCAATCTTTGTGGACTGCACCGATTCACGCACGTCGTGTGCACGTACCACATCGGCGCCATCCACGACGGCGATGCTATGGGCGGCGATCGTCCCCGCAAGACGTTCTTCAAACGGCGGGTTGCCACATTCGCCGCCGATTACTCTCTTGCGCGAGGCCGCAATCAGCAGCGCGCATTCGCCGGCCCGCAGCTTGCCGACATTGGCCAGAAGCTGTAAGTTCTGTTCGTGCGTCTTGCCAAAACCGATGCCGGGGTCGAAGCAAATACGTTCACTTGCGATACCCCTCTGAGACAACATATCCAATTGTTTCATAAAATATTGATGTACGGCGACAACAATATTGGAATCCGCGCCGGTGTGGTGCATCACAATACAGCCGCAGTCGGATTTTGCCGCAACGTCAACCATCGCAGGATCGTCGAAGCCCGTCACGTCATTGAGAATGTCCACACCATTTTCGAGTGCCGCTACCGCGACCTGTGGGTGGAAGGTGTCAACAGACACTGGGATATCCAGTCGATTTCGGAGTTGCTTCAGTACCGGCAGCAGTCTTTCCAGCTCCTGCTCCGAGGAAATCCGGGTGTTGCCAGGACGTGTGGACTGCGCGCCGATGTCGATGATATCAGCACCGTCGTCCCTCATGTCCAAAGCATGTTGCACCGCTTGTTCAGGTGAAAAAAAAAGCCCGCCGTCAGAAAAAGAATCGGGCGTTACATTTAAGATGCCCATTACATATGCTTTTCCCCCGAGGGGCAATCGATATTTTCCGGCTGAAAACACTGCCATTAATGCATTCCTCCATTCAGCAGCATCATGACCTCGGCGCGGCTTTTCGCATCCGTTCTCATCGTTCCACGCAAAGCGGAAGTCTGGGTTTTGGCACCAGCAGCGCGTGCACCGCGCATCGTCATGCAGAGGTGCTCAGCTTCAATGACGACAGCAACGCCATATGGCCGCAGATTTTCATAGAGAAAATCAGCGACCTGCGCCGTCAAGCGTTCTTGCACCTGCGGCCTCTTGGCAAAACAGTCGATAATTCTGGCAAATTTGGAAAGTCCGATGATTTGGCTCCCCTTGGGGATATAGGCGATATGCGCCTTGCCGATAAACGGCAGGAGATGATGCTCACACACGGAATAAAGGGGGATATCGCGCACGATGACCAGTTCCTCGTGCTGCTGCGGCTCATGGAATAATTTCAAAAATTGTTTTGGATCCTGTTCAATGCCGGAAAACACTTCGGCATACATATTTGCAACGCGCTGCGGCGTTTCGAGAAGTCCCTCGCGGTCAGGGTCTTCTCCAATTGCGAGCAAGAGCTCACGCACCGCCGCCTGCACTCTTTCTTTATCCATCATTTTCCTCCTATTGATAGCTTGGTATTATCGGAACGTATGAGAACATGAATTCTCTCATTCGGGAAATGCCCGAAGGGCTCACGGATCTCCGGGTACCGAGCCAAGCGCAAGTGACCAGAATTGCTGATCTATTGAACAAGCGACCACGCCGTGCGGCGCGCCGCTGCGTCCTTCTATAGATTGACCGCCAGGAACCGTTTCTTGCCAACCCGCATGTGGATGGGCGAATGAACCAGACTCACCCGGAACCCAATGTCGGCAACACGCCGCCCCTCAATTTCGATGCCGCCCTGTTGAATCAGGCGACGGGCTTCTGACTTCGACGGCACAGCTCCCAGACTAAATAGCAGGTCGATGACTGCGACCTCGGGCAAACCGGCAAACTCAGCCGGCAAGGTGACGTCCTCATAAGCAATGTCAGCAGACACAGTCGATGCCCTCTTGCTGAATATATTCTCAAAGTTGGCCTGTGCAGCCGCTGCACTCTCTGTCCCATGGAAACGTTCAGTGACGAGGAATGCAAGACGCTTTTTGGCAGTCATCGGATGTACGGAGCCATCTGTGATGCCTGCCACGATGCACTGAAGCTCTGGTTCCGGCATGCTGGTCAGCAGTGTGAAGTACTGCTCCATCAGTCCGTCCGGAATCGACATGCACTTACCATACATGTCCACAGCGTTCTCTGCTATGCCAATGTAGTTGTCCAGACTCTTGCTCATCTTGTGGATACCGTCGAGTCCAGGCAGAATGGGCATCATGAACGCGACCTGCGCGACCTGGCCGACCTGTTCCTGCAACTCGCGAGCGAGAAGGAAATTGAATTTCTGGTCGGTGCCGCCCAGCTCGACGTCTGCCTGGACCGCCACTGAATCATATGCCTGCATGAGGGGATAGAAAAACTCGTGGAAGAAGATCGGGACCTGGCCGTGGTAGCGCTTGGAAAAATCGTCGCGCTCCAGAATCTGCTGGATCGTGAACCGTGAGGCGAGGCGGATGATCTCTTCGAATGTCAGTCTGGACAGCCATTCGCCGTTGTAGCGGACCTCTGTTTTCTGCTGGTCCAGAATGCTGTAGACCTGCTCGAAGTATGACCTGGCATTGGCATCGATCTGCTCCCCGGTCAGTGGTGGGCGCGTCTTGGAGCGTCCGGACGGATCCCCGATCCGGGCAGTATAGTCGCCGATGATGAACACAATCTGGTGGCCCAGGTCCTGAAACTGGCGCAACTTGTCAAGGACGACAGCATGCCCGAGATGCAGGTCGGGCGCGCTTGGGTCCGCTCCCAGCTTTACCCGCATCGGTTTCCCCGAAACGAGAGAACTCATGATCTTGGCTGCCAGGCCTTCTTCACTTACGATTTCCGCTGTTCCACGCCGCAGGACAGTCAGCTGACGCTGCACCTCCTGCTCCAACTCTGCCTTTTCCATCTTCACCTCTTTCATGGAATATCGCTCTGTACCTTCCAGGCAATCATGACAACAGTCCCACGCTCTACGATGACCTGCTGAACAAGTCCGCAGGTGACATTGCTGAGTGTTCTCGTCGATCCCTGCTGCACAACTACGTGTGACAGGGGGTACTCGAATCCCGTTAAACTCAACTCGACTTCCGGGGTCACCGGAACAAATGAGACAGTCGTGCCCGCCGGGAGCTGCAGGGCATTGCTGGACGTAAGCGGCTTAACTAGACAGCGGTCATCCTCGAACATAATGTCTTCGAAGTCAGCGAGATGCAGCGCTGCAAGCTGAAGATTGAACAGACAGTGATCGAGCCTCCCACCGAGTCCAGCCAGCACAAGCACACTACCCTGTCTTCCCATCGTCATTAGCAGGTCAAATGCAGCCTCGAGATCGGAAACATCCTTGTGTGCAGGCAGAATAACCACCCGAGTGCGACACCTGTCCAGTGCCGCCAGCAGCTCGGGAACCACAGAATCTCCGTCTCCGACGAACAGGTCCGGGATGAGCCCAAGCTCGGCCATCACGGCCAAGCCACGATCTACGGCGACCAGAAACGCGCCTGAGTAGTCAAGCGTACGCAGATACGAAAACGAGCCGGGGTCTCCCCCGGCGAAGACCATCGTCAGCACAGCAGGCATCGTTGTCTTCCTCAGGCACCCTTGAGGAGCCGTACGAATGCAGCAGGGTCTCCGGCACGGAAAAATGCCGTCCCAACCACAAATTCGTCTGTCCCCGCGTCACGAAGAGCCGCGGCGTTCGACACATCTATTCCTCCGTCAACAGCGATGCGAGTTGGTGTTCCAGATCGGTCCGCAGCAGAACGGAGCGCGCGCACCTTTGCGACAGTCCCTGGGAAAAACGACTGGCCCCCAAAACCGGGCTCCACTGACATCAAGAGCACGGTGTCGACACTGTCCAGGAGAGGGACAACCGATTCTACCTGCGTACCAGGGTTGACAGCGACCCCCCTGCGGATGCTGGATCGTTTCAGAAGGTGAAGTGCCCGGAATGGGAACCTCGTCGCCTCCACGTGAAAGAGCAGTTCGGTCACACCCGCCCCAACGAACGCATTGAACGCGTCCTCCGGGTGCTCGATCATCAGGTGTGCACAACATGGAAGTGCTGATGCTCTGACGATGTCGGCAGCGATCGACCAGCCAAAGGAAATGTTCGGAACGAACCGGCCGTCCATGATATCCAGATGAATGCTGTCGGCCCCCGACAACCGAATCCGCTCGAGAGTATGTCCGAGCTCTGTGAAGTCCGTACCCAGAAGGGATATGGACACTCTGACACACGCTCGTCCGGTCATGGAACTTTCGACACCATCAGCTCGATCCAACCGCCTTTCTCGATGGCGTCGCCGACCGCCGGCTCCTGTCTCAGCACCAACTGCGCAGGTTGAGTCAGTTCAGGCGATACGATGACCTTGCTCACCGAGAGTCCGAGGGCACTCAGACTCTTCTTCGACTCTGTCAGCGACAGTCCAACCAGATCCGGCATGGTGGACATGGTCCCTCTGCTGACCGTCAAAGTAACGACGGATCCCTTGTCGACATCCACATTGCTCGCAGGTTCCTGAGCAAGGACAGTCCCAACCGGACTCGCGTCGACCTGTTCGATGAGATCGCCCAAGACCAGCTGATTCGCGACAATAAAGGCCTGCGCCACCTCAAATTTGCCCCCGACGAAGTCTGGAAGTGTCAGAACAACGGGACCCGAGCTGGTCACCACGGTGATGACACGCCCTTTCTGTACCATGGTCTGAGGTTCAGGGTTCTGTCGGAGGACAAAATCGACAGGGAGCGTGTCCGAGGCCTCTGAAGACGCCACTTCAACCTGCACTCCCACTTCTGCGGCTTTCGCCTCGGCTGCGATGAGGCTCGCTCCCACCAGGGCCGGAGCCTGAATCAAGCCCCGAGCGGCGGTATTGGACGAACAACCGGCAGCTCCTGCCAGCACAGAGATGAGTGTGACCGCTACCAAATATCTATATAGGTTTCGTATCATCGATGTCATTCCACCTGTAGGCGGATGGAGTCAAACCATCTGCCATGTCTCACCTGGGCGCTGTGACCCGAACCTGCACCTTGCACATACCCGTCCACAGATACTCTTCTAAATCATTATATGGCCAGCCGCCAATAGTCAACTGTAAAGGAGCACAAGTCATTTGACAATGAGGCCTATGGCAGTAAAATCAGAGCGCCCCAAAGCGGGCATTGGACGTTATTCTCTGTAGAGGAGGCTTTATGAAGAAGAGAGTCTTGATCATGGGAGCTGCAGGCCGGGACTTCCACAACTTCAACGTAGTCTATCGGGACAATCCTGACTACGAAGTGGTGGCATTCACAGCTACGCAGATTCCTGGCATCGACGACAAGAAGTATCCTGCCGCCCTGGCCGGCAAGCTCTACCCGAACGGTATTCCGATCTACCCAGAGTCCGATCTCGACAAGCTCATCGCGGAGCTCAATGTCGATGAAGTAATATTCGCGTACTCCGACCAGCCACATGTGAAGGTCATGAACAAGGCTTCACAGGTCCTTGCTGATGGCGCCGACTTCACCCTGCTCGGCCCGAAGAGCACCGAGATCAAGTCCACCAAGCCGGTCGTCTCCATCTGCGCCGTTCGCACGGGATCCGGCAAGAGTCAGACCAGCCGCGCCGTCGTCCGCGCTCTACGCGCAGCCGGCAAGAAGGTCGTGTCCATCCGCCATCCGATGCCCTATGGCGACCTCGCAGCTCAGGCTTGTGAGCGGTTTGCAACGTATGCCGACCTCGACAAGTACAAGTGCACGATCGAAGAACGCGAGGAGTACGAGCCGCACATCGACATGGGCGCCGTCATCTACGCTGGTGTCGACTATGAAATGATCGTTCGCGAAGCAGAGAAGGAAGCAGATGTCATCATTTGGGACGGCGGTAACAACGACTTCTCGTTCTACGTTCCAGATCTCAAGATCACTGTCGCCGATCCTCTCCGCGCCGGCAATGAACTCACCTACTATCCCGGTGAGACCAACTTCCGGCAGGCGGACGTCATCGTGATCAACAAGGTCGACTCCGCTACTCCCGCTCAATTGGCGACGGTCCGCGAGAACATGTACAAGGTGAACCCCAAGGCCATCATGATCGAAGCGGCTTCTCCTGTGTTCGTTCAAGACCCGGATATGATCCGCGGCAAGCGGGTTCTGGTGATCGAGGATGGCCCTACGCTCACGCACGGAGAAATGACGTACGGCGCAGGATATGTCGCTGCCATGAAATACGGCGCAGCCGAGATCATCGATCCTCACCCCTATGCAGTCGGTTCCATCAAGGCCACGTTCGAGAAGTATACCCAGAAAATGAGCATTCTGCCGGCCATGGGCTACAGCGATGAGCAGATCGAAGATCTGCGTCAGACCATCGAGGCAACCCCGTGCGATGTCGTCGTCATGGGCACCCCCATCGATCTGCTGCGCGTCCTGAAACTCTCCAAGCCGTCGGTGCGCGTCACCTACGAACTCCAGGAGATTGGCACGCCAACCATTGCCGACGTCCTGAAGAAATTCGGTCTCGTCTGACCCTGGGGGGATCGTGGCTACAAAACTCAAAGGAAGAGACCTGCTCTGCCTCAAGGACTTCTCGAAAGAGGAGATCCTCGAGATCATCTCGTTTGGCGACAAACTGAAGATGGATTCCATGGTGGGAAAGCAGGAACACTACCTGGAAGGCAAGTCTGTTGCCATGATCTTCCAGAAAGCCTCTACCCGTACCAGGGTATCCTTCGAGGTCGCAGCATTCGAACTCGGAGCCCACGCACTGTATCTCAACGCAAATGACATGCAGCTGCACCGGGGTGAGACCATCTCGGACACCGCACATGTCCTCTCACGCTATGTCGCAGGTATTGTCGCTCGCGTATTCGCGCACCAGGACCTTATCGACCTGGCTGCCAACAGCGATTCCCCAATCATCAACGCCCTGTCTGACTTGAGCCATCCCTGCCAGATCTTGGGGGACCTCATGACCATTCGCGAGAAGAAGGGCACCCTCAAGGGTCTTAGACTCGCCTATGTCGGCGACGGCAACAATGTCGCGAACTCCCTGCTGCTCGGAGCCGCGCGCGTTGGCATGAACATTGCCATCGCATCACCCAAGGGGTTCGAGCCCAGGGAAGACATCGTCAAGACTGCAACTGAGATCGCCAAGCAGAGCGATAGTTCTGTCCTCGTGACCAACGATCCCCTCGTTTCAGTCCAGGATGTCGACGTCGTCTATACCGACGTCTGGGCATCCATGGGTCAGGAAGCGGAGCATGAGGAACGCGTGAAGGTCATGCGCCCCTTCTCTCTTACTGCTGGTCTCATGGCCCACGCCAAGAAAGATGCCATCGTGCTGCACTGTTTGCCGGCTCACCGTGGCGAAGAGATCACCGACGAAGTTCTGGACGGCCCTCAGAGCATGGTATTCGACCAGGCCGAGAACAGGCTTCATATCCAGAAGGCGGTCCTGGCTCTTCTCCTAGGCTAGCAATTGTACTCAAACACATAAGATGGACAAAAAGGCCGGGCGATCCCCCGGCCTTTTTGTTATGACTGTCACAGGACTAGTTGAGTGTCACCGGACTGACCAGACTTTGCACAAAACGACTTCGTACTCGTTCAGCGTCCTCAGTTCTCAGGAGTGCCATTCTTTTTCCCTTTCCTACTTCGTACGTATATACCTGCTCTCTGTGCAGCAACTGCTCCGTCAGCCACTGCGGTCACAATCTGCTTCAATGATTTGCGTCGTACGTCCCCTGCTATGTAGAGACCTGGAACACCCGTCTCCGTCGATTCCGGAGTCACAACATAGCCCTGGGCATCGACTTCAACCAGTCCCTTGAGGAGATCTCCTGTCGGAACAAATTCCATTGCCACGAACACAGCGGCAACCTCCAACGTCTTCTCCCCTCCAGCAGAAAGACGCAGCCGAAGCCGTTCTACCTTTCCCTCTCCCTCAACGGCCGCGGGGGCCGCACCCGGAACAAATTCGACATTCGAAAAAGCCCTCAGTTGTTCCACCAGGATCGGTTCTGCCTGAAGCGAGTCGAGCGGAAATACCACAACCACTTTGCTGCAACCGCGCGCAAGCACCAGTGCTTCTTCGACTGCAGAGCCACCACCGCCCACCACGGCGACCGGTTTCCCCTTAAAGAACGCTGCATCACATGTAGCACAGTAGCTGATGCCCCGTCCACGGTACCTGGATTCCTCTTTCAAAGGAAGAACCCTTGGCATCGCTCCCGTTGCTACGATGACCGAACCAGCCTGGTACACTGTTCCCCCGGCAGTGGTGACGCTAAAACCCATGTCAGTCCTGTTGAGCGAGAGTGCCTCATCCGACACAAATTCCGCACCGAACCGTTCCGCCTGCCGACGCATGCGGTCCATGAGTTCAGGCGCAGCAATGCCATCGGGAAATCCAGGGTAATTGTCGATCCATTCGGTCGAAAGAACCAGTCCTCCCACGCTCATGCGTTCCAACACAACCGGCTTAACCAGCGACCGGCTGGCATACAGGGCAGCAGCCAGACCCGCAGGCCCGGCTCCTATGATCAGAATATCAGTAGTGCGTTCACTCATGATCGACCTCCATATACCCCGTAGGGTATACGTATCAGTATATTGGAAATCTGCAGAGCCACAACTGACAGTGGCTACTCCGCATCTAGAGTGTCTCCCGGCGCAACAGCAACAGCTCTTCTTCCCTCCCTGAGCGACTGTGACCAGAGGCCCTCCAGGTCGTAGCGCTCCCGGACATCAGCGCCAACGAACACATGAAACACGGTATCCCCATAGTCGCACACGACCCAGTCGGAAGCAGGTGATGATTCGGTGAATGTAGTGACCCCGACATCAAGTTCGACAGTCTTTGCCATCTTGCGAAGCAGTGCGTCGGCCAAGACTGTATTGTCGACCGTGGCAATGACGAGAAAATCGAAAAAGGGAGTCCGTTTTCTGACGTCAATCAACCTGACCGCCTCGACCCCCATCTTCTCACACTCGTTGACAATCCGGTTTGCCAGTCGTTTACCGTTCATGAGCACCTCACACCAACAAATGGCCCTGCGAATCCATTGTACGGTCTGACACTCGGAAAGCAACGTCAATGCTTTGCTCCGTTGCACAAAACCCTATTGCACGTATCATATTCAGTGTTCAGACGCGTGTTTCAGACCACATTTTGAGAGACAGAAAGGGTGGTGATCGTGGTGCAAGAGATGCTAGACAGATTCAAGTCTTCTTCGGGTGTTCTCGCCGTTATTCTGACCGATCTTGACGGCGCCATCCTGTACACAGCCTCAGACATGGACATCGCCACCAGGCAAAGCAACCTCGGCATGATCAGAATTGCCATGGGCCGCACGCTCGACAATCTTTCGGAGTGTGCCTGAGCGACGCATCACATCCGACATAACAGAAGGAGTTGCCATGGATCGATATTTCCTGACCACGGCCATTTACTACATCAACGATAAGCCGCACCTTGGCTCGGTGTCGGAGACCATAGCCGCCGATTTTATCGCGCGGTATCAGCGGAAGCTGGGCAAACAGGTCCTGTTCTCGACAGGGACAGACGAGCACTCACAGAAAGTCGAGCGAACAGCGTTGGCCATGGGACAACCCGTGGAGCAGTATGCCGCGACGGCTGCCGCGTCCTGGAAAGCTCTCTTCGACAGGCTGGGTATCAGCTATTCCCGCTTTATCCGGACCACTGATGCAGACCACATGAAGGTCGTGCAGGAGATGTTCCAGAAGCTCTACGACCAGGGAGACATCTACAAGGGATCGTATGACGGCTGGTACTGCATCANNGAACTACTTCTTCCGCCTCTCCAAGTATCAGGACGCCTTGCTTGCCTGGTATGAGCAGCACCCGGACTTCGTACAGCCCCCGATGCGCTACAACGAGCTGGTCAACGTCATGAGAGGCGGCCTGCGGGATGTATCCGTGTCCCGGTCGACCGTGAAGTGGGGGGTCCCCGTTCCCTTCGACACCGACCAGACCGTCTACGTCTGGTTTGACGCCCTGATCAACTATGCAACAGTGGCCGGCTATGGAACGGACCGGTTTGCCATCGACTGGCCGGCCGACCTCCATCTCATTGGCAAGGACATCACACGGTTTCACGGTATCATCTGGCCTGCTATGTTGATGGCACTCAACCTTCCACTGCCCCGGTGCATCTTTGCCCACGGGTTTTGGAACTTCGAGGGCGAGAAGATGTCGAAGTCTCTCGGCAATGTCGTCGATCCTGCTGCTCTCGTCGAGAACCTGAGCCACCTCATCGGGATCGATGAATCAATGGCTGTCGACACCCTGCGGTACTACCTGTGCAGGGAAGGAACCTATGGGCTCGACGTCGACTTCTCCAGCCAACGCCTCCTGCTTCGTTTCAACACCGACCTCGCGAATGACCTGGGTAACCTGTTGAACAGGACGTTGAACATGTTCGCCAAGTTCCGACCTCTGATCGAGGGCCAGCCGTTTGAACCAAAAGCCGCTGTTTCGGAGCTGTTTGCGACGACCCTTTCCGCCGTGACGGCTGACTATGGCAATCTGCAGTTCTCTGCGGGACTCGAGAAAACATGGATGCTAGTCAACGTGCTCAACAAGATGATCGAAGACGATAAACCGTGGGCGTTGGCTAAAGTCGGCGACGCCGCTGGACTAGCAACCCATCTGGCGACCCTCCTGACCGGCCTCTGGTACGTTGCAAACCTCGTGGAGCCGTGTATGCCCACCGTCTCAAACCGCCTGCTGGAGGCAATCCGGAGGCCACAGGTTACCTGGAGTGACCTTGTTTGGCGAGGACCGGGTTCAGAACTCCCCGAGGTAAGTTCGACTGTTCTGTTTCCCCGTATCCAGCCTGACCAGCTGGAAGAGTTCCTGGCAGCCCAGACAGCCCGTAAGACCGGCACGACAACGGGCGCCGCTGCAACTGCTGCAACTGCTTCACCTGCTGCCACCCCCGACTCCGGTCTGATCACAATCGACGACGTCGCCAAGGTGCAGTTGCGCATTGCCACGATCCTTGAAGGCGAACGGGTACCCGAGACCGACAAGCTGGTCAAACTGCGCGTCAAAGTCGGCGACGAAGAACGTACGATCGTGGCAGGTATTGGCAAGTACTATGATCCTGCTGCCCTGGTCGGCAAACAGATTGTGATCGTCGCGAACCTCCAGCCACGCAAACTCAAAGGCATTGCATCACAGGGCATGCTCCTCGCGGCTTCGGCCGGAGACGAGATGGCTCTCCTGACACCGATGGCGGTCCTGCCGGACGGAGCGGAAATCCATTGAGCGAAGAACCTTCTTACATCGACACGCACGCGCATGTCCAGATGGCCGAATTCGACGGCGATCGGAGGGATGTCCTGCGGAGGTGTTGGGACAGCGGCGTTCGTTGGATTGTCTGTCCGGGCATCGACATAGCGACGTCGAACCTCGCGGGCCACCTTGCACAACAGGAACCCGGCGTTTTCGCGGCCGTTGGAGTCCACCCCGAGGACTGCGCCGATGCACCGTTAGACTACCTGGAACAGCTGAACGCCCTGGTTGCCCGCTGCAGAGAAAAGACCGTCGCCATCGGCGAGATTGGACTGGATTTCAAAGAGGGCACTCCCGATCACATGGTGCAACTTCGTTTCTTCGAGGAGCAGCTGCAGCTGGCTGTTGACCTGGGACTCCCTGTCATCGTGCACTCGCGCCTGGCTGTGGTAGAATGCTTGCGTGCCATCTCGCATTTTGTGGGATTGCACGGTGTGATGCACTGCTTTGGAGGGACGGCGGCGGACGTCGAGCAAGCGGCAGGTATGGGTTTGTGTGTCTCCTTTACCGGCAACGTCACCTACCCGGGAGCACATGCGATACGTGAGGCTCTGAAGGCTTGCCCACTGGACCGCCTACTGCTTGAAACCGATTCACCTTATATGCCGCCGGTGCCAAAGAGAGGCACGCGGAATGAGCCTTCGTTTGTTGTTCACACCTACCACG
This sequence comes from Candidatus Cryosericum odellii, assembly GCF_003570935.1. Classification (GTDB taxonomy): domain Bacteria; phylum Caldisericota; class Caldisericia; order Cryosericales; family Cryosericaceae; genus Cryosericum; species Cryosericum odellii. The sequence continues at coordinate 2,169 of NZ_QXIU01000111.1, read as the reverse complement.
CAGTGGCCTCACTGCTGGAAAGGGACGTGCTTGATCTGAGCCAACGTATTGAACAGACTGCTCGAGAATTGTTCAACCAGCACGAGGGGAGGGAACATGTCGGAGAAAAAGACGTTCCTGATAACGCACAACGGTAAGTGGTGCAAGAACTGCGGCATTTGCGTCGCCGTGTGCCCGAAGAAGGTCTTCGAGATAGACCGGAATGATCGGCACGCGATCGTCAACCCGCAGGACTGCATCGGCTGCCAGATGTGCGTTGAGCACTGTCCTGACTTTGCGCTCATAGTGGAGGAGGTCAAGAATGAGTGAAAAGATGGTCCTGATGCAAGGCAATGAAGCTGTCGCTGAGGGCGCGATCGCCGCAGGCGTACGGTTCTACGCCGGATATCCTATCACACCATCCTCCGAAATCGCCGAGATCATGGCCAAGCGTATGCCACAAGTGGGCGGCACTTTCATGCAAATGGAGGACGAGATCGCGAGCATCATGGCTATCGTCGGAGCATCGATGGCAGGCAAGAAAGTACTGACCGCAACGTCCGGCCCTGGGTTCTCACTGATGCAGGAAGGTCTCGGTTACGCGTGCATGGTCGAGGCACCCATTGTGATTCTGGACTCTATGCGATATGGGCCGTCGACAGGCATGGCAACCAAAGTCTCACAGATGGATCTCATGCAGGCACGTTGGGGAACGCACGGTGACCATTGGGTGATTGTCCTCTCTCCCTCCAGCGTCGAGGAGTCCTACCAATTGACCATACGTGCGGTCAACCTGGCCGAGAAGTATAGGAATCCCGTCATTGTCCTTTCCGACGAGACCATCTCTCATCTGCGTGAACCAATCGATACCAGCATTCCGCCGGTCATTGTCGACCGCAGACTCCCGACTGAGAAGGCCGGATACCTTCCCTACAAGACAGACGAGTCACTGGTCCCGACGATCGCCAACGTCGGCACCGGTTTCCGTACCAGCTTCACAGGCCTTGTCCATAATGAATCCGGCTTCCAGACCGCAAATGGCCATGTGGCAGAGGCCCTGGTCGAGCGCCTCCGCGACAAACTCTTCAACAACCTCGACGACATCATCCAGTTCGAGACCGACCGCGTCGAGGACGCCGACATCCTGTTCATGAGCTTCGGCATCACCGCCCGCGGAGTAACTGAGGCAGTCGAATCGCTTCGTTCTCATGGACGGAAGGCCGGGTCGCTTCGGTTCATTACGCTGTTCCCATTCGATGATGACCGTGTCCGCAAGGCTGCCGGCAATGCCAGGACAATCGTTGTCCCTGAACTCAATTCCGGTCAACTCGTCCTTCTGGTCAAGAGAGTGTTTGGAGACTTCCGGAAGGTCGTGCCTATGAACAAGATCAATGGCGATCTTATCAGTCCCCAGGAGATCCTTGACTTCGTCCAGGAGGAGAACCTATGATATCCGATTTTCTGCGATGCGAACGACTGCCCAACATCTGGTGCCCCGGTTGCGGGAACGGCATCGTCCTCCATGCGCTCCTCGAGGCAATCGAACAGCTACAACTGGATCCCGACAAGGTCGTCCTCGTGTCGGGCATTGGCTGCTCTTCACGCGCACCGGCATATACTGCTTTCGATAATGTGCACACCCTTCATGGTCGCGCCATTCCAGTCGCGACAGGTATCAAGCTGGCCAATCCAGACCTAACGGTCATCGTGGTCACCGGTGATGGAGACAGCTCGGCAATCGGCGGCAACCATCTGATTCATGCCGCACGGCGGGACGTCAATATTACAGTCGTGGTGTTCAACAACTACAACTACGGGATGACCGGCGGACAGGCGTCGCCTCTTACGCCGAGCTCTTCGATCACGACGACGACCCCGAACGGCAATCTGGACCGACCATTTGACCTTGCGAAGCTGGCGGCCGGTGCTGGTGCAACATATGTGGCACGCTCGGGCATCTACTTCACAAAACATCTTGTCGATCACCTCAGGAAGGCTATCGCCCATGACGGTTTCTCTCTTGTCGACGCTGTCGCCCAATGCCCTACGTACTTTGGGCGATTCAACAAAAAGGGCAGCGCCGGACAAATGGTCACATCGCAGAAAGACTGGATGGTCCTCAAGAGTGTGGCCGAGAAAAAGACTCCCGAAGAACTGGCGGGAAAAGTCATCATCGGCGAATTCGTCAAT
>NZ_QXIU01000110.1 GCF_003570935.1 Candidatus Cryosericum odellii | reverse complement strand
TCATCATCGGCGAATTCGTCAATATCGAGCGCCATGCGCCGGTGAACGCGGCTGCGCCCAAGGAGCAGGCCTGATATGGGCAACGACAATCGTTTCGAACTCCGCATGACTGGTAGCGGCGGGCAAGGACTCATCCTGGGTTCCATCATCCTCGCGGAGGCCGCCATCATGGAAGGCAAGATCGTCACCCAAAGTCAGGTCTACGGCGCAGAAGCGCGCGGTGGAACAACCAAGGCCGAACTTGTCATCTCGAACAAGCACATCGCCTATCCCAAAGTCACCGATCCGGATATGCTCGCCGCAATGACCAACGATGGGCTCAAACAGTATGGTGGAGGGATCACCCGGAAGACCGAGGTCATCATCGATTCATCAGTAATGTCGGCCCCTGACTTCCTGGACGAGGAGAACTGCCGAAGCCTGCTGGCCCTTCCTATTCGCAGTACCCTCATCAGCAGGCTGCACTCCGAGCTTGGACTCAACATCGTCCTGCTTGGTATCGTCGAGGGTCTGACGGCCATCGTGGGGGTCGAGACACTCCGTAAGGCAATCGCGATGCACGTCAAGAAGCAGTTCCTTGACCTCAACATGAAGGCACTGGATCTTGGCATGGAAATGGTCGAAGCTCAAGCCAAGACCGGCATACGCATCTGAGGACTGCACCGTCGGTCTGGGGTCTCCGTGATTGCTTTGTGTGCCTCATGTTCGCCAAAGGACACCTTGCGGTGTCCTTTGTGGCGTTCCAATTATGCTGCTCGCACACGGGCCACAAGCCAGACATGCGATGTCACTGCGTTGCCGAGGAATCATGAGATTTGACAGGTTTTCCAGTCCTCTCGGACAGCCATATGTTTCCGAAATCGAGGAAGTGCCTCTCTATCACTATCTGCTCGGTGATTCGGTGCTCGTCCTGCAGGTGCCTGGATGCCCTCTGCGTTGCCCGTACTGCGACCGCCCGCTGCTGGCGCGTTCACAAGACTGGTCGCCCTATGACCCTGACAGGATCGCTGAGGCGATGGAGCAACTCGGCAGCGAGCCCGGGTTCGCCGGAGTGGTCTGGGGTGGCGGTGAACCCTCGCTGCACTGGGACAATGTCGTCGAATGCTCCCGAAAGGTTCACGAGGCAGGCAAGAAGGTTGTCGTGGCAACGAACGGCGGGTTGACCGCGGACTTTCTCCGTGACTCACCTGGAACGGTAGATGCATTGCTCGTCAGGTTCAAGGGTTTCACGGAGGAAACATACCGGACGCTGGGAAGCCCACCCGGTGTCCTGGAGAACAGTCGAGCCCTTGTAGAACGTGCCATCGACGCGGGAATACATGTCGAGCTCATGCTGGATATTGCACGGGACACTCCAGCGCAGGAAGTGGAGTTTTCTGCCATGCTCGCGTGGATCGCCCAGGACCTTCGACGGGGAGTTCCTCTCCATCTCAGGGCGATTGCCCCCGAGCATGGTTTCACAATTCGTCATGGACCTGATATGCCTTTTCTCGAAAATCTTGTAGAATCTGCGCGAAGACAGCACGTAAGCTTTGTCTACCTGAGTAACTGCCATGGGCATTTCTTCAATAATACGATGTGTCCCAACTGCTATTCGGTCGTCGTCGACCGCACGACTCGTCCACTGGAGTTACCCTTCGTCACAGACGGAAAATGCGGCCATTGCGGAACGGACCTTGGTTTGACACTCGACCAGGAGACGCGGTGAGAAGAGCAATTGTTCCGATCGTGCTGCTGATCGTCGCCGGAGCAGGACTGGCGACTTTCTTCGCCTTGCGCGCATCACCTGAACCGGTTACGTCCACATACTTTCTCATGGACACGGTCCTCACCGTCAAAACCACCGGAGCCGATGCTGCCGCAATCAATGAGCATCTCCATGCTCTGGCGGTCGGCGTCGACAACATGACCAGCTATTACACAGCAGGGTCCGAGACGGTTCGCGTCAACGCAGCTGCCGGCAAGGGACCGGTGTCCGTCTCGCCGGAATATGCAGCACTCCTGAAAACTGCCGTGGCCGTAGAGGCCATCGACCAGGGCAGGACGTTCGACATAGCGATCTCGCCCGTGTCGTCGCTGTGGGGCTTTACGACCAAGGATTTCAGGATCCCTTCTGCGAAGGAGATATCAGATACGCTAGCCTATTCTCATTCAGACCAGCTCGTGCTCTCGGACACCACTGTGCAGCTTCGGGACTCCCGGTCCCGCATTGATCTGGGCGGTATCGCCAAGGGCTACTCGCTCGACATCATGGAGGAGTACCTCAAAACCGTCACGCCCCAACCCCAGCAGGTGATCGTCGATTTTGGCGGCAACCTCCTGCTGTATAGCGGTGGCCGAAAGCACGACTGGAAGATCGGTATTCGCGATCCACGCGGTCAGGGGATCATCGGGTATGTTCGATCAGGGGATGCCTTTGTGGCTACTTCCGGAGACTATCAGAGGTACTTCGAGCGAGATGGCAGGAGGTACTGTCATATCATCGACCCGTCGACGGGATATCCAGGGACCCTCAATCAAAGCGCCACAGTCATCACAGACATACAGCCCATGCACGGAGCCATCGGCGATGCCCTTGGCAAGGTCTTCTTCTGCTCATCAGCCGAGACTCAGCGTTCGCTCTTCCAGACGGTCGAGGGCCAGGGGATCGTCGGCATCGTCCTCGTCGACGCTGCAGGAACACAGTCCACACTGGGACCGATCAACTTCGTGCCCACGGCTGCTCAATGAAGCGGGGTGACCGGATTACGGGCGTGGTTCTCCTCGCCGCCGTGGCACTTGTTATTGTCTTTTGGATCGTCATGCACCGTACACCTGGCACCTTGGCAGTTGTTCGCGTGGACGGCAAGGTCGTCGCGACAGTGGATCTAATATCACACGAGCCCAAGACGCTGGACGTAACGGGCGTGCTGGGGCCGATGGTGATCGTAGCTGATGGCAAGGGCTCAGTCCGAGTCACGGAATCAACCTGCCCAGACCAGATCTGCGTGCGCACCACTCCTGCCCGAAGTCCCGGCGACCAGATCATCTGTGTACCCAACCGCATGGTCATTACGGTCGAAGGAAAAGGGACCGGCATCGATGCTCTCACCCAATAGAAAGAGCCGTACAACGCAGACTACCTTGCGATTTGCACTGCTAGTCGCCGTTGCTATCGTTATCAACTACTTCGACCCTCCGCTCCCGTTCCTGCCTGGTGCCAAACTGGGCTTGTCTCAGATAAGCACGATGATATGCCTGGAGATGTACGGAGCCCTCGCGACCGTTGCACTCGTGGTCCTGCGCGTTTTGGCCACGGGTGTCATGAAGGGAAATCTCATGACCATCACGTCGCTGCTCTCCTTCGGTGGCAGCCTCGGCGCAGTCATCGTCATGATCCTCCTGAAAAAGGTGTTCGGAAAGCACATCGGATTGCCGACCGTAAGTACCATCGGGGGCATCTCCAACAATCTGTCGCAATACCTGCTCTTGTTG
>NZ_QXIU01000011.1:24792-29012 GCF_003570935.1 Candidatus Cryosericum odellii | reverse complement strand
CCGGCATTGATTGCGAGGAATGCGGCGTCAGCTACCCTGACCGCCTCCTGCGCTTCTGTCATGAAATCGGCATATCCCGGGGTATCAAGCAGATTCAGCCGAACCCCCTTGTAGTCAAATTCGCAAAGGCCAATGCTTGTACTGATGTGACGTTTGATTTCCTCATCCAGGTAGTCGGAAACAGTAGTTCCATCTTCGACGCGGCCAACTCTCTGGCTTGCGCCGGCACGGAAAAGCAGGCGTTCTGTGATCATCGTCTTGCCAGAGCCGCCTTGTCCAACTAGCGCGAAGTTCCTTATGTCACTCGGGCTGAATCTGCTCACCTTTTCCTCCCCTAGAGAATGCTATTCGTTGTCTTCGAGCACTACCTTGGTACTCTTCGCGTGAGTGTCCCCTGCCTTCGGCAGCGTCTCCAGGTCCAGCCCAAGCCCACGAAGTTCTTTCACAAGAACGTTGAACGACTCTGGAGAACCTGTTTCGAAGAGATTGTTTCCTTTTGTGAGACGTTCGTAAGCTACACGTCTGCCCTCAAGATCGTCTGATTTAATCGTCAGCATCTCTTGCAGTACGGTCGAGGCACCATACGCCTCCAGGGCCCATACTTCCATTTCTCCAAAGCGCTGACCACCGAACTGTGCTTTGCCACCGATTGGCTGCTGGGTAATAAGGGTATAGCGGCCGGTCGAGCGCGCATGCATCTTGTCTTCAGCCAAGTGAATCAGCTTGAGGATATATGCTTCTCCTACGGTAACCTGGCTATCGAAGTATTTGCCAAACATACCATCGCGAACGTCCTCCTTGCCGCTGTCGTCGAGTCCAGCCTTGCGAAGAAGAGCTTTGATCTCTTCCTCGGTAGCGCCGTTGAACACTGGCGTCATGGCGCGAACGTTCAATATCCGGGCAGCCATGCCCAGACTGGCCTCAAGAAGTTGGCCGATGTTCATACGTGAGGGTACGCCAAGCGGACTCAGGATAACATCGACAGGTGTTCCATCCTGCAGAAACGGCATGTCCTCCTCGGGCAGAATGCGCGTAATGACACCCTTGTTTCCATGGCGTCCAGCAACCTTATCCCCGACGATAATCTTGCGTTTCTTGGCGACATAGACTTTTATGATCCGTTCAACGCCAACGGGAAGAGCATCACTCGTGTTGTCTTTCGTAATCTCCTGCACGTCGATAACAACGCCGTCCTCTCCGGGCGGCACCTTGTAGGACGTATTCTTGTAATCACGAGCCTTGTCGTGGAACAAAGCGAAGTAGACCCTTACCTCAGGGGACTCCTCCTGTTCAGCGCGTGGCGTGATCTTGCCCACAAGAACATCCTCAGCCTTGACGTGCGCTCCGACCTGAACCACGCCACGTTCGTCCAGATGGCGCGCGAGTTCCTTGGAGACGTTGGGCGGGTCACGAGTGATCTCCTCTTTACCGAACTCTGTCGATCTCACCTCGATCTTGTGCTCTTTGATATGTATGGACGAAAGGCTATCATCGCGTACGAGACGCTCACTGACGATGACGCCGTCCTGGTAATTATATCCTCGCCATGGAACATAGGCAACCAAGAGGTTCTTGCCCAGAGCAAGTTCCCCTTCCGCAGACGCATACCCATTTGCGAGAAGATCGCCGACGTGTACTTCATCTCCTGTGGAAACGGCCGGATGCTGGTTGATACATGTGTCCTGATTCGTCCGCTTGAATTTCTGGAGCTCGAACACACGAGCCTGGGGTACGGAAACGTGGGTCACTCCGTTCTTTGCCATCAGAATCAGATCGTCGCGGGTCAGCTTTCTCCCGACAGCCAATTTCTTGGTCTTGGGCTTGCGAAGCTGAACATTCTCGGCAAGTGTCTGACCGGCAAGCGATCCGTTGACTCGGAAGAGCTCATAACCTGCTGCCTTGGCAGGATCATACGTCAGAATGCTGGCGTTCTTGTCTTTGGCAAAGAGGTCACGGAGACTCTCCTCGGCGACTGTACGACCGATATTGGGGCTCAGGTCCTGTACCGACGTCACACCCAGAATCCGATGGCCGAGAACCTGTTGCCCGATGGGAGTCATGGTAAGCATCTGTAGCTCAACCGACGCGATCTCGTCGCCTTCCTGTATCGGAAGAGAGTGGATTTTTGCATTGTTGATGAAACGGCCAAGCAGGGTCTCAGTGATTTTTGTGCCAGCTTTGTGTACCTTGTTCTTGCCTTCCGGCACATCCTTAGCCAACACTTTCCCGACCAGACTGTCATCGGTTTGCACGTCGAACAGGTCTGTCAGCGAATTCTGAACGATGGAACCTGCGGGAACGTATTGAAACGATTCGACTCCCTCGTCCGAAAGAGCCTCGACCTGCTCACGCGAAATCTCCAAGCCTATCAATTTGAGAATAACCTCTGGAACACCCGCGGGCGCGAAGGAAATGGGCACCATGCGAACATCGCCGAGAATACCGGGTTCGTTTGCATCTGAGGCGAGCATGACGGGAATGACGTCCACCGGAATGCTGCCGGCCTGGAGGTCCACCACGTTGACCAAAGGCGAGATTCGGATCTGCTCGGCATCCACATATGAGATGATCCCGTCCACATCGCTGAGCACGAGGTCACCATTGTCATGAACAACCCGTCCTTCCATGGCAGTCGAAACGCGGGCGCGATCCGGACGTACCAGTGGTACTGCCTGTCGCTGCATGTTGCAGCCCATGAGGGCACGGTTCGCATCGTCGTGCTCAAGGAAGGGAATCAACGAGGCCGAAATCCCAAATACCTGCGACGGCAAGAGGTCAATGTAATCGACCTTGCCGGCAGGAAGCTCTTTCGGGAGAATTTCGCCGCCTTCGCTGCGCTGCCTGGCGATAACCGTCTTCGAAGTCAGACGGCTCTTCTCATCGACAGCAGTATTGGCTTGGGCGATCGAATGATGCTCTTCCTCCTCAGCATCCATATAGACAACGTTCTTCTCGTCCTTGCGACCATTCTCGACCTTGGCATAAGGCGCAGTAATGAATCCAAACTGGTCTAGTTTGGCGTACGAACTCAAACTGTTGATTAGTCCTATGTTCCCACCTTCTGGAGTCTCGATGGGGCAAATACGACTGTAGTGGGAAGAGTGGATGTCGCGGACTTCCACGCCCGCCCGCTTCCTGTTTAGGCCACCTGGTCCGAGAGAACTTAAACGCCTCTTGTGTGCAAGACTCGACAACGGGTTGATCTGTTCCATGAACTGGGATAGCTGACTCTGCCCGAAGAAGTTTCTGATAGAAGAGATAACCGGCTTGGTATTGAGAACATTCTGGAGGTTCATCATCTGCTCTGATGAGTAGATCGTGACCTTGTCACGAGTTGCCTTCGCTACCTTCAGCATGCTGTCCTGAATTTCCTCGGCAAGCAATTCTCCCACACGCCTGATACGACGATTCGCCAGACTGTCGATATCATCAAAGTTGGCTTTGCGTTCGCGGATGTCAATCAGATGTCGAATAATAGAGACGTAATCGTCTTTGGTCAGAACAGCAGAACCGCTGTCTGCTCCAAACCGTTTGTTGATCTTGTATCGACCAATCGGTGTGAACGTGTTGTATGCCTGGTCGGTCAAAAGAGTCGAGAGCAGATTCTGCGCAGCCTCGAGCGTAAGGCGCTCCTTCGGTTGCATCTCCTTGAAGATCTGCTTCACTGCATCTTCCTGATTCGTGGTCTTGTCGGCCTTGAGCGTCTTGATAATCCAACGATCAGGCTGCTTGCTGCTGACCAGAAACGAGCTAGCGCGATGATTCTCGAGAAGGCTCATTGCTTTCCGGGTAATCGCAGCGCCTTCCTTGATGATCTCTTTGCCCTTGGAATCCAGAAGTGGCTCGACCGCCGTATATTCGGCCTGATCGAACACCGACCGAAGCTGTTCGGTGGATAGGCGCTCGGTCTTCTCGATGGTGAAAAGGCGCTCGATTTCCTCATTGGACTCAATGCCAAGAGCCTTCAGCACGAGTGTTACGGGAACCTTGCGAGCCTTCTTCCGAAGACGCGTATAGATGACATCGTCCTTGCCGGCCTCAATTTCCATCCAGTTCCCCCGGTCAGGAATAAGGGTCACCATATAAATCTGCGCGCCGGACAATTTGTCCTTCCCGCCCTCGAAATAAACGCCAGGCGAGCGGACCAGCTGTGAAACGATCACGCGTTCCGCGCCATTGATGAGAAACGTTCCAAATGGTGTCATGAGCGGAATTTGTGT
>NZ_QXIU01000011.1:7564-24735 GCF_003570935.1 Candidatus Cryosericum odellii | reverse complement strand
GCGGTGTCGATGGGAAATACTCTCGCAAAGATCTGAGCGAGTCCTGGTCCCAGAAGCCAGTCGTAAGACGTCTTCTGGAGCTGGAGGAGGTCGGGCATCGCGTAACTTGATTTGATTTTGGTAAAGTCTATAATATCTCCTGCCACGCGCATGGCTCTCCTTTCATATCGGTGTGGAAAAATGCGGTCAAATTAAAAGTTTACTCTCTTTTGTTTGACAGTCAACTGCGCTCTCTCCACGATTTTTGGGCCTTCGTCAATTAACCTCTCTTGTCAGGGAAACATACCTTCACATTGTCGTCTCCCATAAATGCCCGCGCAGCCAGGGGAAAGGAGCTGCAATTCCCTCTCGTCTTCACATTGTCCACTCGAAAACGGTCTGCATTGATACAACCGATCAACCTACCACCTGAACAAACCGTATCGCACAAGCACCCCGACAAACCTGAGAGTGTCAGTGAGCGTGTTGATTTTGCTCCTTGCCTCCGTCCGGTAGATGGTCCGGGTCGGCACCCAACCTATCCGATACCCTGCCCTTCCTTCCTTGAAGATAACCTCAGTCTCCAGGTCATACTTGTTTGCCTTCAGCGGCAGAGAAAGGACCGAAGTCAGCTTGTAGTAGCGAAAACCATTCTGGCTGTCGCGGACATTCTGGCCAAGGAACAAGCTGATGAGAAATGAAGATGCATGGTTCGCGAATCTTCGGATGAAGGGCATCGTCGAGACATTCGACATCCTGTTCCCGATGACCATATCGTAGCCTTGTTCAGCCGCAACGATGAACAGCGGAATCTCAGCAGGGTCATGCTGTCCATCAGCATCGATGGTAATTGCGCCATCATAACCACTATCCATGAGATACCTGAATCCTGTCTTGAGCGCAGCACCCTTGCCCACATTGGACTCGTGGCGAATAACTATCGCACCCGCGGCACGCGCAGCCCCAGCTGTATTGTCAGCAGAACCATCGTCGACAACCACAGTGGCGGTCACAAATGGACGCACCCCTTCCACGACAGCCGCAATGTTGTGTTCTTCGTTGAAGGCAGGAATGACCGCAGCGATTTTCATACGGCGGTGCTCCAGAAATCGAAGAAATTCAGAAACTGTGTGGGATCCTGGTCAACAATAGCCTCGTACTGCTGCGCGAAGTCCACTACAAAGGCTCGCACCCACGACCGCTCGTCTGAAGCTTCCGGGTTGATTGGTCGACCAAATTTGAGCAAAAACCTTCCGTCTGGCTGCCGCACAAGGAATCCAGGAATTCCGACGAGCTTCCTGCGAAAAGAAAGCAGTGCTGCCCCACGGGGAAAGCGGACGAGATGCCCAAAAAAACCTACTTCCTCCCCACCGCTCGCATAGTCTCTGTCAGAAACAATGGCTGGCACTTCGCCCTCTGGTAGATACCGGAGGAGGTCCCTCAATCCGAACCGAACGTCGTGGGCAGTCAGTCCAAAACGCACTCGGAGCGACTCATAGAGCCGCTGGACGACCCAGCTGTTCTGCGTGAGTGCAATCGCATGCGTCCTGTAACCGCCAAGGCCAAGCATCGCCCCAGCCAACTCCCAGTGGCCATAATGCCCGGTAATCAGGCAAAAGGGTCTGTCACCAGATCGCTGGTCGAGGAGCACGTGTATGTCTGCAAAGTTTACGATCATCGATTCGATTTGAGCATCGCTGGTAGACGGTATCTCGAAGAAGTCGACCAAGTTCATGCCAGCCTGACCAAACGTCCGCAATGCCAACCGTGACAACTCCCTATGACTTGCTTCAGGCCGCATGATTCTCAGATTTGCGAAGACCCCTCGCCTCTGCCTGGTGTTAAAGGCAAAGTAGCCCCACGCAATCAACCTGGCAATGGCCCGCCTGAGCCAGACGGGCAACACGGCGACAATGCGGAAGGCGACAACATACCAGAAAGCCATCATCTAACTAGCTGCCTGCCAATCCTTCAAACGCAGCACACCAGAGCAGCCCAATGAGAGTCTTTGCGTCATTCATACGCCCGTCGCGGCATCGTTCAATGGCTTCGGTGACAGGCATCAGAACCGGTTTGATGAATTCGTCGGAATCCATCTCGGTGGGACCATGCCGAAGATCTTTCGCAATGTATAGTGTCAACCGTTCATCGACGAAGCCGGGGCTGGGCCAGAATTCGATGCACTTCTTCCAGGAACTCGCAATATACCCGGTCTCCTCACGGAGTTCCCGGCGTGCGGCGGTGAGGAAGCGTTCGCGCACGTCGTGGCGACGCCCAGCTGGGATCTCAAGCATGACCATCTCAGGTGCGGGCCTGTATTGGCGCACAAGCACCACGCGATTGTCGACTGTCAATGCTACGACACAGACAGCTCCACCCACATAGGTTACGACATCCCGATGAGCAAAGCGGTCGTCCGGCAATCGGACGACCTTGTCCAGAACCTCTATGGACTTCCCAAGGTACGCCTGTCGACATGACAAGACCGCCTCGAACATCCGCCGACGTGTCATCAATGAGACCGGATCATCTCCTTGATCTTCAGAAGCCTCGTCGTATTTGCCCGCTCATTTTCGTCCAGTTTCGAGGTGATGAACCGAACCGTCTCCTCAAGGTTGGGGATCATGACGTATTCAAGAGCATTCACCCGTCGTCTGGTTCGTTCGATTTCCTCCGCCATCAGGCGTATGCTTGCCTCAATCTGAGCCAGTTTCACGATGGATGGCATCAGCTCGTATAACCTTAGAAGGGACGCCTCCACCCCTGCTCCCTCCAACCCAGCGAATGATGGAGACTCAAAATCTGAAATGGAGAAAGATAGTACAGGCAAGGCTACATTCATGACGGTCTTGGTCCCCGCTTCAATGTCGAGACAAGTGGAGACTGTTCGCGAGAGAAGCTCCACGACGACCGCCGGGTACGTGGCGGTTTGACCCTTGAACGCAGCCAGTGCGTCCGGCAGTTCATGGTCAACGCGTGCCCGATAGTCACCATATTCCTCTGCAAGCCTGATGAATGTCTTCATAAGACCCTCGAGCTTGTCCTTGAGGAGCTTGTGCCCCCGTCGCGCAAGAACAAGGCGCTTCTGCAGCCGCAGAAGCTCCATCCTGGTCGGGTTGACCTTCAGGATCATCGCTGTGCCTATGCCGTATGCTTCGGCATGTACTTCTCTATCATGGCTGGCGAGACACGCTTAAGTTCCTGCAGTGGCAGCATGGAGAGGAGCTCCCACCCGATGGACAGGGTCTGTTCGATCGGTCGGTCCTCGTCGCGTCCTTGCTGAACGAAGCGTCGCTCAAATTCGTCCGAGAATCTCACGAAGGTCCGGTCTGTCTCTGTAAGTGCAGACTCGCCGAGGACAACTGCAAGCTCCTTCGCATCGCGTCCTCGTGCATAGGCAGCGAACAACTCATTGAGAAGACCAGCGTGATCCTCGCGTGTCTTGCCCTTGCCGATACCCTTGTCCTTTAGCCGGGAAAGCGATGGAAGCACGTCGATTGGCGGATAGATGCCTGCCTGATGCAGTGACCTGCTCAGAAAGATCTGTCCTTCGGTAATGTAGCCTGTGAGGTCCGGAATGGGATGCGTCTTGTCGTCTTCGGGCATAGTCAAGATTGGCAGCTGAGTGATCGACCCCTTCTTGCCCTTGATACGACCAGCCCGCTCATAGATTGTGGCCAGATCCGTATAGAGATATCCCGGATAGCCACGCCTGCCCGGTACCTCTTTCCGCGCTGCAGAGATCTCGCGCAGAGCTTCACAGTAATTGGTCATGTCAGAAAGGATGACCAAAACGTGCATTCCGAGTTCGAAAGCCAGATACTCGGCAGCGGACAGCGCAAAACGAGGAGTCGCTATGCGCTCGATGACGGGGTCATTTGCCAGGTTCATGAATAGAACTGACTGGTTGATTGCACCACTCTTGCGAAAGTCCGATATGAAATAGTCGGCTTCCTCGAATGTGATGCCCATCGCGCCAAAAACGACGGCAAACTCATCCGTTCCAGAAAGCACCCGAGCCTGCCTGGCGATCTGTGCGGCGATCTCCGCGTGAGGAAGACCGCTGCCCGAAAAGATTGGCAGCTTCTGACCACGGACAAGAGTATTCAGCCCGTCGATTGCAGAAATGCCAGTCTGTATGAATTCATCGGGATAGTCACGCGCATATGGATTCATTGGATCGCCATTGATATCCAGCACTTTCTCCGGGAGAATCGGAGCAACTCCGTCAATCGGTGCTCCGAGTCCGTTGAACACGCGGCCCACGATGTCACGTGAAACCCCGAACTGCAACCCGTGTCCGAGGAATCGAGTTACTGTCTGCCCGCGGTCCATTCCAGACGAACCCTCGAAGACTTGAACCAGGACAGTATCCCCAGAGACCTCGAGCACCTGGCCGTGTCTCAAGCCCGAGATTGTGCGTAGTTCAACGAGCTCACCATACTTGACATCCTGAGCCCCATCCAAAAGCACGAGCGGCCCCACGATTTCACGGACTGTTCGGTAATCTTTATTCATGGTACTCCTCCCGTGCAGTCGTGTCCATTTCTGACAAAGTCTCAAAACCCTTCGTTATCGAGTTCTCAAGCATGTCGAATGCAGCAAGGTTCGCCTCAGGAATGCTCTTTGAGCGAGCGATCTCGACTCTGACCGACATCGTGAGAATAGCATCCAGCGGGACACCCCCCGATGCAGCCTTGCCCGCCAGATGACTCCACAACATGATAACGTCAAGCATTCGCAACTGTTTACGGAGAGACGTATAGCTGTCTCCCTCGGTAAAAGCTCCCTGCTGCAGGAAGTCCTCACGTATGGACTTCGCTGATTCCAGCACCAGGCGGTCCGCTACAGACAACGCATCGACACCAACCAGACGAACAAGTTCCTGCAGCTCTGCTTCCTTCTGGAGCAGAGCACGAACTTCGCGAATGTTCTGACTCCAACGCTCGCCGAGTTCCTTGTCGTAGTAACTCTCAAGCAAGTTGCTGTACAGCGAGTAAGACTGAAGCCAGTCGATTGCGGGGAAGTGCCGTGCATACGCAAGGCGAGAGTCGAGCGCCCAGAAGACCTTGACTGCCCGCAGGGTGGCCTGAACGACTGGTTCGGACAAATCGCCACCAGGAGGAGACACGGCCCCGATGACACTCAGACTGCCTTCTCTTGGCTTGTTGCCAAGGCTGAGGGATTTTCCGGCGCGTTCGTAGAACGCTGCTACCCTTGATGCAAGGTAGGCCGGATAGCCTTCTTCACCAGGCATCTCCTCCAGACGTCCCGAGATTTCACGCATGGCTTCTGCCCACCGCGACGTCGAGTCCGCCATCAACGCAACGCTGTAGCCCATATCACGGAAGTATTCGGCTATCGTGATGCCGGTGAAAACCGATGCCTCACGAGCTGCGACAGGCATGTTGGACGTGTTGGCGATGAGGACCGTGCGATTCATCAGAACCTCGCCAGTCTTCGGGTCCTTGAGCTGCGGGAATTCCTGCAAGACGTCCGTCATCTCGTTTCCGCGCTCGCCGCAACCGACGTAGACAATGATGTCGGCATTCGCCCACTTTGCCAGTTGATGTTGGATAACGGTCTTGCCACTGCCAAACGGTCCAGGAACACATGCCGTTCCGCCTTTGGCTACTGGGAACAGGGCGTCGATGACACGCTGCCCAGTCACCAGGGGAGTATCCGGCGCCATGCGCCGGGTATAGGGCCTGCCGTTACGGACCGGCCACCGCTGGATCATCGTCATGGGTTGTTCTTCCCCCGACTCGGTTCGCACGACCGCCACGGGTTCCTCGACAGTGAAATCGTTCTCTGCTATCGAGACGATCCGACCCGCCAGACCCTTAGGGACCATGATCTGGTGCAGGACGGCCCTGGTCTCCTGGACGGACCCGACAATATCTCCTTCGACGACGACATCGTCGACCTTTACGCAGGGAACAAAGTGCCACTTCCGGTCGCGAGGCAGTGCAGGAAGAGCCACACCACGGGGAATGAAGTCGCCATACTGTGAACGGATGGCGTCGAGCGGTCGCTGAATTCCATCATAGATCGAAGTAATGAGGCCCGGCCCGAGTTCGACAGTAAGAAGACTGCCTGTCTGGACGACAGGTTCGCCCGGCCCAACGCCGCTTGTCTCTTCATACACCTGGATGCTCGCCATCTCGCCTCGAAGCTCGATAATCTCACCGAATAGCTTCGCATCGCCGACCCGCACCAGTTCATACATCTGCGGGTTCGTCAGATCCTTGGCGACGACGAGCGGTCCAGCAACCTTGACGATCTCACCGTGTGTCATGGCTTTTCTCCTCCGTCATTTTTCCAACTAGGTCAATGCCTACTGCATTCTCTATGAGACGTCTCACGGNNCAGGACCAGCCCGAATCTCCCCGAACGAGCAATCGACTGAACAGCCTGAGATGCCTGAAGACCGTCCTCGACAACAGTGCCCACAAAACCCAGCGCCTCAAATGCCCCGACGGAGTCCCGCGTCGTCACAACCGCCGCCTTGCTCACAATGCCCCTCCGGATCTATCAACATGCAGTCCAGCGGATGCTGCCGCTTTCAGAAGCCGCCGCAGTGACCAGACTTCTCGCCTGAAATCCATCAGATAGGCAAAGACGACTGCAACTCCATATGGGTCAGATCCTGTTGCCTCCGGGCGTCCGACAAGCCACGACTCCAGAGCGTCCTCAAGCATCTGTATCCGCTCTTCGGGAGTGCATCGCCGGCCGACGTCGAGCACATACATCGAAGCTTCCGGAACGAGATCCACCGGCTGGAGCCTGTCCCATGATATAGTCTGGATCCGTTGAACAATCCCTGCAAGTGATACTTGTATCTCTGGCTTCAGGAATGGCAACAGCCTCTCCAGAGGAGCTCCAACACCAGACGTGCTACGAAGCTTCATTTTCAGTGCATGTCCTGCCAGCATGAGCTTCAACAGTCCATCCATGTATGCAATGACCGCAGGATGTCCATATGCTTTCGCCAGACCATCCAGGGTCGTCTCGAAGGAAAAGTCAAACACCGTCTGGGCATCAGAAGCAGATGCTCCCGCCTTGGCCGCTTTCAGACCTTCAGAGAGCGCATCCCCGAAGACCGACTCCTTAAGCAGTCCAGGAGAACTTCCTTCTGTCTGGATACGCACGCAGTAGGCTGCATACTCACTGCTTGTCCCATCGGTATGCACTTCAGCATCCCCGCCAAGAAGAGCTTCAGCCAGACCAGCTTTGGCGTATTCCTTCTCATCGAGGGTTGCGAGCACGTAAGGAAGGAACCTCTCTGGCAGATCACGGGATGCCTGCACAAGAAATGCCTGCCACGTGCTCTCAACCCTGGCCAGGACGTCCCCCGCCGACATGTCGCTCCCAATCGGCGCATACGCTCCGCGATTGAGAGCTGCGAACAGAGACTCCGTCTTGCCCGTTGCTGATGCACGTCGAAGCTCCTGGACCGGAAGGAGCAACCCTCGCCTGACGGAAAACGAACCGGACACGTAGGCGTAGTCAATAGGATTCGCCTGGCGCGGAACAAACGAAGGAATCATTTCTTTCCGCCAAACAGAATCTGTGCAGCCTCGACGAGCGTGACCTCCCGAAGGGCAGTAGACGCCGCCGACAGGGTCAAATCGAGCTCGGACTCAGCATAGTGGGCAATGAAGCCACCATTACTGTCGGCGAGCACCGCATCAATATGCACACCCTTCCACTTCCCGCGTTTGGGCAACAGCGCTGTGATGGTGGATTCGTCCTGACTTCGGCACTCGATGGAAACCGGTATCTCTTGTCCGATCTGTTCCACGGCTCGCTCAAGATATGCCCGATAGAGACCATCGTCGTCCCTGACCTTCTTTTCGAGTTCCTGATAGAGTCCCTCAAGCAGTTCCTGTTTGCGCTTGAGGATGACGTTTCTCAACTCGATCTTCAGTGCAATCGCCTGCGTCGCGATCTCCCTGTCCCGGATAGCACGATGTTCGGCTACCTGAGTGTTTGCATATTCCTCCAGCTGTCGTTTCTGACTATTGACGAGTTGCGAAGCCTGCGCAGCGGCCGCATCGATGAGAGCGGTCGCCTCCGCATTCGCCTCCTGGAGAACCGCAGCTCTGAGTTCCTCGGTTCCCATGCGCTAGACGTCCTAGAAGGCTGCCTGAGAGATCCAGAGGATAAGCAGGATACCGGACACTAAGGCGATGACAGCGTACGTCTCAACAAGAGCAGGGATGAGGATAGCCTGCCCGGAGGCTGACGGCTGACGCCCAGTCAGACTCTCCGCCACAGCCGCTGCCTGTCCCTGGATGACGGCTGACAGCCACTCGACCACGCCGACACCCACACCGACTGTCAGGAGAGCCAGTCCCTTGGCATTTGATATCATGGCTCCCTTGTTCATAACCCCGGACAGGAGAATGATCATGATGCCGCACACGAAACTGTAGAAGCCCTGTGTTCCCGGAAGCGCCATCATGACGAACATCTTGCCGAACAGCTCAGGCTTCTCCGACAACACCCCGGCCGCCTGAGAACCTGAGATCCGGATGCCTATCGCTGAGCCGAGACCTCCGAACACAATAACGAGTATGGCACCAGCAAACACCCAGACTGGGCCCAATGACGCCATTGGGCTGCCTGTGAACTTGAAGACAAATGTCCCGCCAAGAGCCGTGACAAAAACCGCAACCAGACCTAAAAGAACCGACCACACCCCTTCGAAACCCATGCTGTTCCTCCTATTTCCCCTGAGTAGGTGATGCATCAACAATCTTGACGACTTCCGATGAGAATCCAAAACGACGGAACCGAGGTGCCCCGCCCTCATAGAACCGACCAAAGAACTCGAGCAGGGTCAAGCGAAGGGCATGGATGAACCCTCCCATCGCCCCCATGAAGTAGTTCAACAGGTGCCCAAACAGGAGGACCGCCCCGCCCAATACAACCCGCACCAGCAGATTCACGACGAAGCCTGCGGCAGGCATCTTGATAAGGGCCGCGATCATGTTGAACGCGGAGGCAAGGATGGCCGTTGTCAGAGCGAGCGCCAGAAGTCGCGAGTATGACAGTACGTCTCCGACAAAGGAACCAACGCCATAGGAGCTCTGGATACCATACAGGTTCACCAGCGCAGTGACTACTTTCGCCCCGCCCTTCCCCTGCCGCGCCCCTCCGAGGACAAGAAGCACGAGGCCGACGGCAAGCGCCGCCAGATACCCCACTCTGAAAACACCACCCCACTTGGTCCCAATGAACAGCAACGCAGAGATTGCTGGCAGGAACAGCAACCACCCTATGCAATCATAGATGATCGTGGCATAGTCATGCCGCCGCGCTGCCTTGAANNGAACTGGAATGCTGCCGTGAGGGGATTGATGACAGTCAGCGCAGACACCAAGCGTGCAATCGGGTTGTTTGCTCCAAGATAGGTCCCCGAGATGAGATCGCCGCCCCAGCCTCCCGTCAAGGCACCGGCGATCATGGCCGCTACACCGCCGTACACGAAGACCATCATGAAGTTGCGGACGCCTGTCGATTGCTTGTACTTATGTATGAAGTAGAGACAGACGCCTATCTGGACGGCCCCGTACAAAGCATCCCCCAGACAGAGCCCAAAGAACACGAGAAACGGAATTGCCAGAAAGATAGTGGGGTCAAACGAAGAGTAGACCGGAAATCCAAACATGTTGATCAGGATCTGCAGCGGCTTAATCCATTTGTTGTTGGTGATGGAAACGGGAGTGTCGTCACCCGCCGTCGTGTCCCCTGTCATACAGACGATGCCCCCGAAACCTGCGCACAACTTCTTCAGGGAATCCACGTCGACGTCTCGCACGTATCCCGTGACCACGCTGCAGTGTTCGGTCCGTGTGATGTCGTGCGAAGCCTCCAGACGTATCCGCTCATTCAGGAGATACTCACGATACACGACGATCTCCTGTTTGCGGGCGAGAAATGAGGCGACCTCAAGCTGGAGTCCCTCGATCTTCTCATGAACCATCCGATGCACTTCTGTCAAACGGTCGATCAGAGACGTCACAGTGCCAGCGGTATGCGACAAGTCCTGCTCGACGAAACCCACGGTCACCAGCAGGGCGCGAACATTATCCGCCTGGTCACGCATGCATGCAACAACTACATTGGTCGTATTCTTCGTCTCAGACACCGTATCGATTGCCACAGCACTCCCAAGGTTCGCAAGGCGCTTGGAAGCTTGTGCAAGGGTCAGTGACGGTATCGAGCACGCAAAAACAGCGATCCGCCGCCATCGAGAGACCTCACCGAAATCCAGTGGGAACGGCACCCAGGGCGACATCACTGCGATATCCTCTTCAAGCTGATTCAAGCGATGCCGCTGTTCCGCAAGCTGGTCCTTCAGTGTGAGCGCACCGCGCATCATGTCCGCATAGCCACGGCCCGACGCCATCGAAGCGGTCCGTCTCATGTCGGCCGAACTGACGTACACTTCGTCTGGGAAGAAACTCTGGACGAGTCCCTTGCTCACGGGGTCTACTTCGTTGAAGTACGAGAGCGTCGCACGTGCGAGCTCCAGTTCCTCAGCGACATGACGTAACGATTCCTCTCGCTGAAGACGGCAGACGTCGCCCGAAACCGGGACAGCCGTATTGACTTGAGAATCATCTGATGGGATATAAGAAATCAAGTGTAACATTCCCGCGCCGAACAGGCAAGACAGGACCTCGTCTTCTCGGCTGTGCGAAAAGGCAAGAGCGAACTCTTGTACTCTGTCGATCGCCATTCTAGCGAGAAGTTAGCCTTGACAGAAGTAAATCCAGGGCCACAGATCTATGATCCTGTGCCTGATGTTCAAGGATTTCAAGTTGTTCCTTGAGATCTCGATCAAGTTGACCCTCGGCGAGTTTCGTCTGCTGGTCCATTTTTTGATCAATTGCGTCAAGTTGCCGTTGCAGCAACAGTCCTGCGGAGGCCCTGCCCTTGGTCAGAGCAGAGTCAGAATCATGCTGGATGGTCCGAACCTTTTCTTTCGCAACCTTGAGGACGCCATCCGCGTCGACCTCAGCCTGCTGCAATTTCTGGATGAACTCTTCGATCATATTCGTACCCCTCCGGTCAGGAGAATTGCTGGTCGGGATGGTGGGATTCGAACCCACGACCTCTTAGTCCCGAACCAAGCGCTCTACCAAGCTGAGCCACATCCCGACAAATAGTGGTCGGGGCGACAAGATTCGAACTTGTGACCCCCAGCACCCCATGCTGGTGCGCTAGCCAAACTACGCCACGCCCCGACTATTTGTTCTCAACCAGCTTCTTCAACTTTCCACTAGCCCGAAAGGTCACAACACGCTTCTCCGGCACGTTCACCGCTTCACGCGTTTTCGGGTTCACACCCGAGTGAGCCTTTCTCATGGACACACAGAAAGCCCCAAAACCGGTCAGGGTAACCTTACGACCTGCCCGCAACTCCTTGCTGGAAGTGCTCAAAGCCTGATACAGCACGTTTTCCACAACTATCCTGGAACAACCCGTCTTTGCTATAACCGCTGTAACCAGATCTGACTTTGTCACCTGACCACCTTTTCAAACTCGTCGCCTAGAACTCGTTCTTCGTTTCCCGGCTCATCAGACGCTGGAGACCAACCAGAGGCATGACGCTTCCGGAGACGATCCCGTGCAACTGACGGACGATAGGCAAGTCAATGTTACTCAGTTCAGCGATTTTTGCAAGAGCCTCCAGGGTCGGGAGTCCCTCAATGACCGTACGCTGGCCGGTTTGAAGCTCAGAAGCCGGCGTCCCCTTGCCAATAGTTTCACCCGCCATGCGGTTCCGGCTCAGCCTGCTGAAGCTGGTTGCAATCAAGTCCCCTGCTCCAGCAAGTCCATTGATCGTAGCCGGGTCTGCCCCAAGCGCCGTCGCGACCTTGACCAGCTCATGGAGGCTGCGGACAATCAAGGATGCTTTCGAGCTGTCACCAAATCCGAGCCCGTCGGAAACGCCTGCCGCGACAGCGTACACGTTCTTGAGTGCCCCGCCGAGCTCTACTCCCACCAAGTCCGCACTTGTGTATGCCCTGAGCGAACCACCCGAGAGGAGTTCCTGAAAGTGGCGCCGCGTGCTTGGTCCTCGGCTGGCGATGACGGCAGCGGCCGGCATGTTTCGGGCAATCTCGGGAGCGAAATTGGGTCCGGATAGAGCCGCATAGTGATCATAATCGCTAAGTTCCAGATCCTCACAGAGCAGTTGAGACACCCGCAGATGCGTTTCCATCTCCAGCCCCTTGCTGAGATTCAGCAAGGGAATGCCCGGTCGGCGTAACTCGGGAGCCAGCTTGCGAAACATCGACCGCAGCCTCTGTGTCGGTACAGCCAGAATGATGGCATCAGCTGAACGCCAGGCACCCAGGAGATCGTCGGTCGGTTCAACGTTGTCCCGCAACTGTACGCCAGGGAGATAACGAGTGTTCTCGCGCGCATCGCGCAGCGTCATGAGTGTGTCTTCTCCGTGGACCCACAGGACCACGGTCACCTTGGCCGCAGCCAGATTGGCTATTGTCGTCCCCCAGGCACCCGCACCTACAACACAAACGCGGGTCATGTGTCGACCTCCACCTGAACGTCGGGACAGACTTGCCGCAGCCCCGCCATGACTTCATCGATTGCTGCCTGGGGGCAAGACGTGCCGCTTACGACTCCCACGACGTCCACACAGTCCAGCCCCAGCTTGGGCAACACGGCTGCGTCCTGTATGAGATACGTCCTCGGGCATGCACAGACGGCTACTGCCACCAGTCTTCTGGTATTGGCACTGGAATTATCGCCCAGGACCAGCATGACCGTGCAACGCGAGGCCAGAGCGACAGCACCATCCTGCCTTCGCAATACCTCCGGACACAACGTCATTGCTTCGGTGACCTCGATTCCTCTCTGTCGAAACCATGCCAGGACCACCTGTCTGAACTCGCGAGATTGTGTCGTCTGATAGACGACACCTACACGAGAAACAGATATCTTGAGAGTGTCCAGATCCTGCTTCGAAGCCACGACCGTGAGCAGCTGACTGCCGGCAGCCTCCATGAGATAACGCGTCTCTCGATGTTCCTTGTCACCGACAACGACCACAGGAACGCCGGCATCCGCAAACCGGCTTGCTGCGTCGTGGGCCCGGTTCACGATGGGGCAGGTCAGGTCCCGCAAGGCTCGTGCTCCAGCAATTCTTCCAAGGCGTTCAAGCGACGTCGAACCATGGGCAGGCAGGAGAACCGTTGCAGCGCCCAATTCCTCGTCGCTCAGCAATTCCACGGACCGCAACCCCATGGAACCAAGCCGGTTCATCTCGCCAACATTGTGCAGGAGCGTATCTGTCGCCGCAACCGTTCCTTCCGAACACAAAGCGGTCTCAGCAGCGTCAATGGCTCGCCGAATGCCTGAACAGTAGCCCAGCTCGCGTGCCAGCACCACACGCATATCAGGCGTGCCCCTGTTCCTGCAGTGTCCGAATGCGACTCATAATGTCAATGCTGATTACTGTCAGGTCTTCTCTGTGACTCTCGTGCTCCGGGGGAAGGTGATACGTGACTGGCTGACCTATGCGTACAGTAATGCGGCCGACCCTGGCGACTCTCCTCTGCCTCGGCCAGCACTCGTATGAGCCGATGATGGCCATGGGAACTACCGGTGCTCCCGACTTCACTGCCAGAAAAGCCGCCCCGTTGTGAGGGTCCTGCAAACATCCGTCTGGCGACCGCGTTCCTTCAGGGTAGATCATGCACAGGTCACCATGGTCCATGATTGCCAGCACTTCCTGGAGAGCACCCTTGTCGGCCAGAGACTCCCTGTCGATGCGCACGGCACCCAGACGGCGTATGACTGGGCCCAACAGCGGCAGCTGGTAGATCTCCTTGCGCGACACGTTGTAGATCTTGCGCGGCAGCGCAACGGCGGCAAGCATGGGATCCAGATAGCTGCAATGGTTGCCACAGACGAGCCCTGGTCCGTGCCTCGGTACGTTCTCAAGCCCGATGACGTGGAGTCTGAAGAAAACCCTGAACCAGAGCCTGCCTACCGGGACAACCAGCTCATACAGCATGCTCGAGCCTCCTCCGGTACTCGGAAAGGATCGTCTGCACAACTCCATCGGAGCCGTCAGGAGAGTTGTCCAACCTGATGTGCTCATCTGTGCATCGAAGAGGAGAGTCTTCACGGGACGAGTCTATCGTGTCGCGTTCCTTCATGTTGGCCAGCACTGTGTCGTAGTCGACCAGGATTCCCTGACGCTTCAGCTGGGCAACTCGCCGTCTGGCGCGAACATCCGGGTCCGCCGTAATGAACACCTTCAGAAAAGCCTCGGAAAGAACTGTTGTTCCTATATCCCGGCCAACCATGACAACATCCTGAAACGAGGCAATGCGTCGCAGCTCCCTGTTCACGGCTGCACGCACCTGTGGCACCGCACTGACAGGCGACACGAGGTCGTCCACTTTCGGATCGTGGAGGGACAATTGAAGGACGCACCCACCGAACAGGACCGTACCGCCGGGCTCGTAGCTTATACAGCGCTCGAGGATACCCGACAGGCGATCGCTCCGCGGACAACGGTCAGATGGAAACTGCTCGACATACGCAGCGGTAAACACCCGGTACAACAACCCAGAGTCGACCAGCATGAGGCCAAGTTCAGCGGCCACACGGATTCCCACCGATGTCTTGCCGGATCCAGAAGGCCCGTCGATCGCAAGGTCGCGTCTCAAGGAACCTCTCCTGCAAGCGCTGCAGCCACGTCAGCAGAAGAGATGCTGCCCTCGCGCAGCATAGACCACGACCCCCCTGTCAATCTTACAACCGTCGATGGCCGGCCTTCCGGACGCCGTCGGCTGTCCAGGACCATGTCTGCCTGCTCCAGCAACCCGGCGGCCCCGGGCGCGTCCAGGCTCGCAATGACACTCTCCCCACTCTCATTCAGACTTGTCTGCGCCATCACGAGACCGCCGGCAAGCAAGCGAAGGAGCTCCGCGTGACGGGGCACCCGGAACCCGATGCTGGATGCTTCTGGGTAAGGCAGGGGCTGTGTGTGGAGACCACTGCCCACAACGCCGACAACGATGGTAAGCGCTCCAGGCCAGAATACGCTGGCAAAACGTTGGGCCGTCACACATGTCACGGGCTCCATCCACGGCAGCACACGAGCGATATCGGGCACAAAAACCGGCAATGGTTTGGTAGCATCTCGATGCTTTGCTGCGAACACCCTGGCAACCGAAGATGCACACGCAGCGTTACAACCAATGCCGTAGACGGTGTCCGTCGGGAACACCGCGACGGCTCCCGCCGCAATACGCTCGGACAGGCACCGAATATCGGCATCTGAACAGGTGTCCAACATGATAATCTCAGGCCGGACCATTTACCGCCTCCGAAAATAGGACCGATCAAGCTTGGGTTCTTCCCCAGCCCTCAACCGATGGATGTTTGCCGCGTGCCTGACGATGCCGAGCACAGAAAGCAGAACGTAAATCAGAACAAGTTTCGGTGGCTGTTTCAAAATAAGCGCTGCAATTGGAAGAGTGACGAACCCAACCACTGATGCAAGAGAAACGGTATCGCGGAGCACCATGATGACAAGCCAGATGCTCAACTCCACCAAAGCGACGGGCCAGCTGAGAACAAGCACGACTCCGAACGTCGTGGCAACACCCTTTCCTCCTTTGAACCCGGCAAAAACGGAGAAATCGTGACCCAGGACTACGGCAACAGCCGCGATAAGCACTGTTTCCCGAGACAGGGCCGGAAAGAACCTTATCAGCACGAGCAGGAGGAGTACTGCCTTCAGGAAGTCTCCAGCAAAAGCCAACGCAGCAGGAACGGGGCCCGCGGTGCGCAACACGTTTGTGGCCCCCATATTTTTGCTGCCCTCCTTCGTGATGTCCACACCCTTGACCATTTTGGCAAAGATGTAGCTGAAAGGCAGAGAACCAATCACGTATGCAACGCCAAAAACCGCCAGGTCGCGCAAGATATAGTTGAACGTGTTCATTCTGCTCGACGTGCCTCCGCGTAACGCGGCAGCCCTCTCAGGTCGGGCAACCAGCGTCCGCCCTGCAGTCCATACCGCTCGCACAGGTCCAGAATACCCCGTTCCATTCCGTCGTCAATCTCCAGTAATAGCAAGCCACCAGGTCGCAACCAGTCACGAGCCTGCGCAATGATCCGCCTGTAGAAGACCATACCTGATACACCGCCATAGAGTGCCCGGACCGGTTCAAGGGGCGAGGACTCGTGGGCCGGCAACAGACGCTGCTCACGCACATAGGGAGGATTGCTGACAATGACATCAGTCCGACTGCGGAAATCAGCAAGGGCCAGACTCCACGCCGCCAGCACGTTGCCCTGGATAAACCTGACCCGCTCTGACAGACCCACATCCAAGGCGGATTCGCGGGAACACGAAACAGAGACAGCATCGAGCTCCAGTCCCACGACCGCTACCTGTGGCAGTCTGGCGGCCAGTGCCAGAGCGATAGCTCCCGAACCGGAGCAAAGGTCCAATGCGATGGGGCTGGGACGATCCTGCTCGATAATGAAGTCTCCAGCCATCTGCACCAAGTTTTCTGTTTCCGGGCGAGGCACGAGAACGCCCTCCCGCACTCGCACGACGATGTCACAGAAAGCAGCATAGCCGGTGAGGTACTCGGCAGGGTATCCATCGGCCAGTTGCTGGGCAGCATGCTCCACAAATGCCTGAGTGCCAGTCTCAGCAGGCTGGTCCAGCCGAAGGAGTAGATCTGAGCAGCTCCACCCTTTGCTTGTTGCAACAACATACTGCAACTCACCGTGTTTCTGCGACAAGAGCTGCGCACGCTGCTCAGCCTGCGCAATTACTTCTCGCAGAGTCAATCGTCGTCGTTGCCCTGCAGAATGGGCGTCTCAAGCGTTCTTTCCCGGAAAGCCCGGTGGAGAGCATCGATTACTGGATCGAGGTTTCCCTCCATGATGAGAGGCAGGTTGTACAGGGACAAACCAATCCGGTGGTCAGTCAGACGACCTTGAGGAAAATTGTAGGTACGGATACGCATATTACGCATACCGCTGCCGATCTGAGCCCTGCGCTCATCGATCATCTCGCTGTCGGCCTTCTCCTTCATGAACTCATAGACGCGGGATCGCAGCACCTTGAGAGCCTTCTCCTTGTTCTTCAGCTGAGACCTCTCATCCTGACATGACGCAGT
>NZ_QXIU01000011.1:0-7559 GCF_003570935.1 Candidatus Cryosericum odellii | reverse complement strand
TGTCCAGACGCATGAAACAGTTCAAGCTTGATGTCGTCGTCGTCGATATGCACGTCGACATCTTCAGCTTCAGGTAGCACCGCCACGGTAGCAGTGGACGTGTGAATGCGGCCAGAAGCCTCCGTCTCAGGCACACGCTGGACGCGGTGGACGCCACTCTCGAACTTGAAGAGCTTATAGCTTCCTACTCCGAGTACAGAGAAGACAACTTCCTTAAACCCCCCGATCTCGGTTGGGTGACTCGAGATGACCTCTATCTTGAGACCATGCTGTCCTGCGAAGTACGAGTACATACGGAACAGATCAGCGGCAAACAACGCCGCTTCGTCGCCACCGACACCTCCCCGGATCTCGACGATGATATTCTTGTCGTCATCCGGATCTTTGGGAATACGTTCTTCCTCGATCTGAGTGTGGACAGCTTCCAGTCCCCGGCGAAGCCGGAGCTTATCTTCCTCGATCATGGCAGCGAACTCGGAATCTGTTCCCTCTGCGAGAAGTGCATCGTTGTCAGCAAGCTGAGTCCTCAGAGACTCTTCGTGAGTGAGCAGCTCGAACAGAGAGTTCATCGTGCGCCGCTCCAGAATGAGCTTCTGAATTTCCTTCTGATCGACATCGTAGCGCAGGTTGGCAACTCGCTCGTCGATCTCATGAATTCTACGTGCCAACTGTTCTGTTTCCAGGCTCATCGGCTCTCTTTCTGCCTCAAATTAGGCGATCTCTTTCCAGTACTCGCTCTGGTCGACCTGGAACCACATGGTGCTCACGACAACGTGCTTCATAGCTCTCGGCTGCACCCACCATCACCACCGGGTCGTCATACCGCGCCGGACGCCCATTGACGATGCGCTGAGTACGCGTCGCCGGCCTCCCACATACCATACATACGGCTGTAAGCTTCGTAACTTCTTCCGCAAGCGAAAGCAGTTCTGGCATAGGTCCAAATGGCTCACCACGAAAGTCCTGGTCGAGTCCGGCGAGGATGACGCGAACGCCCTTGCCCGCAAGATACTCTGCGACCTCGATAATCCCGGGATCGAAGAACTGCACCTCGTCGATACCGACGACTTCCACTTGCCTCTCCTCGACAATCCTGACCACGTCAGCAGGAGATGCCACGATAGCTGATTCAAGGCGAATTCCCGAGTGGCTCGTGATCGTCTCAAGCCCGTAGCGGTCATCGAGAGACGACTTGAGAGCGATGACCTTCTGCCTCGCAATCTGTGCCCTCTTGAGGCGTCGAATCAGCTCCTCGGATTTCCCCGAGAACATGCAACCGGCAACGACCTCGATTCTGCCGGAAAGGCTATCCATGATACCTAGCGTCCAGCGCTGTCCTGCGCGACGATGTTGGCCAGGAACTCCCGATTGTTGGCAGTTCTCTGAAGCATGGCGATGAGCTTCTCAAGGCTCTCCGTCGGATCCTCGTTGCCGATGAACTGTCTGAGAGCCCAGATCTTACGATACTCCTCAGGCGTGTACAAGAGTTCTTCGCGCCGCGTGCCGGACTTCCGGACGTCGATGGCGGGGAAAACGCGTCGCTCAGCCAGTTCACGGTCCAGAACAAGCTCCATGTTGCCAGTGCCCTTGAATTCCTCATAGATGACCTGATCCAGGCGGCTGCCTGTCTCGATGAGCGCTGTTGCGATGATTGTCAGACTACCGCCCTCGACCATATTCCGCGCGGCGCCGATGACTCTCTTGGGCCCGCGAATTGCAGTTGGATCGAGACCGCCCGACAGAGTCTTCCCAGACGAGGAACTGATAAGGTTGTAAGCGCGTGTGAGACGAGTAATACCATCCAGGAGGATGACGACATCCTTCTTGATCTCAACCAGGCGCTTTGCACGCTCCAGGGCCAGCTCGACGACTCGAATATGGTTCTCGGGAGGCTGGTCGAACGTCGAACTGATCACCTCGCTCCGAATCGACTGCTTCATGTCCGTGACTTCCTCGGGCCGCTCATCGATAAGGAGTACCATCAGCGTGACCTCGGGGTGATTGTACTCGATACTCTGCGCAATGGCCTTGAGAATGGTCGTCTTTCCCGCCTTTGGTGGCGACACGATCAGGCCACGCTGGCCCTTGCCGATGGGAGCAACAAGCTCAAGGAGGCGCACGGCCATGCTGCAGTTGGGCGTTTCCAGCTTGAGATGCTTGTTGGGAAAGATCGGTGTGAGTGACTCGAATTGCGGCCGATTGAGTACGTGCCCTTCGATACCAATGCCATTGATGCTGCGGATGCGCATCAGTGAGGAATACTTCTCCTTGTCTCCACGCGGCAGGTGGACGATACCCTCGAGCCAGTCACCGGTCCGCAGACCGAACCGCCGGATCATGGGGGGCGAGATATAAACGTCCGACGAGGAAGGAAAGTAGTTGGAACGCATGAACCCATATCCCTCAGCGAGAATCTCGCACAGGCCCGAGGCAGTGAACTCCTCCCCCCCCGTTCGTGGAATCTCTCCACCATGGCGCTCAGGCGAACTCGAGATGACAGCTCCGGAAACGACGTGCTCCGGTACACGTTCCTGCTCGATATCGAGGTGTTCAGTCACTACCTCAGGCTTGTCATGGTTGTCATAGGGTCTCATAGAACTCATGGCAGGCCCCTCCTGATCATTAGCATCCTTACCCCCAAGTTTCAACAACTCCTCAATGAGGTCCGGCTTCTTGAGCCGTGTATAGTTTCGAACATGCAGCACTTTCGCGATCTCGTACAATTCCCGGGACGTCTTTTCCAGCAACTCTTGTTCAGTGAAGTTCATAATCCTCTGCCTTCTTTCGTCAAATGGTCACTCAATAGCCAGCAAGCGCCCGATAGAATCCTTGAACGAGCCCAACACAGTAACACGCGTCTGACACTGCTGAACTGTCACACGTGTCTCATCTTTAAAGACAGGATCTCGCAGATATGCAAGATTGACGTAAACGTTGGCAATGCCTCCGGCATAGGCAGCCTCGAGCATTGCGGCGCCGACATACAGGTCAGATGCAATATCCTTTGGCGCATCACAAAACGTCGCGACGAGAAGCTCGGCAAAATCGCACACGCGGACGGCCAGCGCGAGAGGGGCTCTTGTCGAACCCTTGAGTGCATCCTGCATGGCCGCCCGTCGCACAAGTTTCTCGTCATCGGTCGTCTTGGGCAATTTCATGGCAGCCATGTAGCCCTCGAATGCCGCGCTGTCCTGGTCCATCATCGTAACAAACTCGGCCCGCGACGCTTCGCAGCCCTCGACAAATGGGGCCAGACGGCTCTTTTCCGACTCATCACGCACACCTACGACATTGGCAACCATTTCGACTAAAGCTGTCCCCATCGCCGCGGCAAGCCCGGCAGCACTACCTCCGCCGGGAGTCGGATTGCGCGATGAGAGTTCGGTCAAAAACCCATCTAAGGATTGATTTTTATACATCTCGACCTCTTGGTTGACGATTGGAATGTATCGACTAGTTCAGACAAATAATACCTGCTCGCTTGGAAAATGCAAGCGCGAGCGTCCTGAGAAGAGCCTACCCCCTACAATTGTAGTATAATGCTCTCTATCTAGTCCAACCGGAGGTCATCATGATTGTCAAGGCAGTTCAAGACGTCGAGGAGATTTCCGTCACCGAAGCCGGAGCCCATGGTACTACGATACGCTGGATGCTCAACCGCTCGGATGGAGTCCCCACGTTTGCGATGCGGTACTTCGTCGTCAAACCGGGTGGGTCTACACCGCGCCACGCTCACCCCTGGGAACACGAAATCTTTGTCATCAAGGGAATCTGCACTGCTTTCTGCGAAGGTGAGACTCGTCATGTTGGCCCAGACCACGCCATCTATATCGAGCCAGAGGCAATTCACAGTTTCGCCAACGAAGGCACCGATGACCTTGTCTTTCTGTGCATGATACCGATCCAGTAGCCAATGGACCTTGCTCTGGCAGGAAGAACGATTGCCATCGCAGGCAGCACAGCTGGCATCGGCTTGGCACTTACGACCTCGCTTGACCAGGAACATGCCCGCCTCCTGCTTGTGGGAGGGCGCCCCGAACGTTTGAACGCTCTTGTGCACACCTTGTCTCCTGGTGCACTCATTGGCATCGTCCCCGGAGATCTGCGCAGGGAATCGGACCGAAATCAGTGCACAGCCGCTCTTCGCGAGTCCACCGAGCTTGCCGGCTTCGTGTTCCTGCCGGCAGAACTGCGAACCGATGCTTTTTCTGCAGCTCGCTCCAGCGAATTCCGTGAGACATTCGACGTCAACGTCTTTGCCGCCTTCGAGTTTGCCCAGGCTGCGCTGTCTGGGGCCTCTTCCTCAGCAAGCTTCGTGTTCGTGTCCTCGATCGACGCTCACAGACATCCCCATCACACGCCCTCAGCAAGCTATGACAGTTCGAAACGTGCACTGGAGAGCATCTCCGAGTCCATCGCGGTCGAGGCCGGCTCTCGGGGAATACGCTCGAACTGCATCATCCCAGGCCTCATCCGGACGCCCATGACAGAAGACTTTTTCGGAAAGGAGTTCGATGCCGAGCGTCTGCGGTTTCTTGACGCAGTCCCGCTTGGCAGGCCGGGCAGTCCTGAGGATATCGCCAACCTCATCATGTTCCTTCTGTCTCCCGTCGCTGGATACGTGA
This sequence comes from Candidatus Cryosericum odellii, assembly GCF_003570935.1. Lineage (GTDB taxonomy): Bacteria > Caldisericota > Caldisericia > Cryosericales > Cryosericaceae > Cryosericum > Cryosericum odellii. Next base: position 2,934 of record NZ_QXIU01000011.1, on the reverse strand, counting down.
ATGGGACATCCATCCCTGTCGATGGTGGGTTCCTGTGTCAGGGGCTCTAGACAACGAAAAAGGGGCGCTCGCGCGCCCCGTGCTCTCATCTTCAGGAAGAACGACCCTACTTGCGCCTGCGCGCAGCAATGGACTTCTGCTTGCGTTTCTCGCTTGGCGCCATGAAGAAGCGACGCTTCTTGAGTTCGCCGAAGAGGCCATCACGGATACAGTCCTGCTTATAGCGTCTCAGCATATTTTCCAGCTGGGCGTCTTCGCCCTGAGGTTCAGTCCTGTCTTTGTTCCGATCACGATAGTTTCCCATCATTCACCCCTCCTTTCGTCAAACCGCTGCCAAAGGGGTTGATAAACAACCAATTAACTATACCGGAATTGCGTCTTCAGTCAACCGGCTTCTCTGTGACGTCCTCAGACTCTGATCGGAACAACTGAACACTCTTGATGATCTCACGGGCAAAAACCGCAAGAGGGACTGCGATCAACAGCCCAAAGAACCCTGCCAACGTGCCACCCGCCAGGAGGAGCAGGATGATAAACTCTGGTCTGAGCCCAGTCTTCTCGGATATGAGTCGTGGGGCGAGAATCTGACTCTCCCCAGCCTCGATGACGCCAAAGATGATGATCCATGCGATGAGCTTCCCCGGACCCGTCACGGCGGCAAAAAACGCTCCCAGCAATGCAACCACGAATGGGCCTACGTATGGAATAAACTCGCCGAAGAAATCTACGACGCCGATTGTCAGAGCGTAGTTGATCCCGAAGAGCCCACTGATCCCGCCCACGAACAGCGCAGTGACCAGCGCAATGAGGGCAAGCGCCTCGATATATCTCCTGGTGCTTGCGGCGACCTGAGCAAGCGCGACCTCTGCATGATCCTTCTGTGTACGGATAAACGGGAGCGACAAAGACATCTCATAGTAACCATGAGAGCCGCTCATGAAAAAATACATGAGCACGAAAAACGGGAGAAGAGCGCCAGCACTCAGCAGTCTCTTGGACGATGCCGTGACGATGTTCTGTCCGAATTGGATCGCAGCTTTTTGGACTGTGTCGAGAACCGCCGTGATGGTGTCCTTGGCCGACCCCAGCTGAAGGCGATCCAGCCATGTCGAGAGTCTGGAGAAGTATCCCTGAACCGTCTTCACGTAATCAGGAAGAGATGTCACAAGCGATCTCGTTTCGCGCACAAGAGGAGGAATCGTGACCGCCACCAGGCCGACGAATACGGCCACGATTCCCAAGACAACGATGGCACACGTGAGACCCATAGGAAGGTGGGTCTTTCGATTGAGCCACTGTGCAATTGGCAAGAAGAGAAACGCCGCGAATGCCGCGGCGATTCCCAGAGATACGATGCTACGAAGGCTCCACAGGAGCCAGACGGCCCCCGTGGCCACAGCGATGCTCAGGACCGAGAGAAGAACAATGCGAAGAGCACTGGTTTCCTTACTGCTCAGCCTCATCTTCAGCCTCCGCTGGGGCGACCTCCTTGATAATTGCTTCCGCAGCGATAACACCGCTGCCCTTGGACTTCAGCCGGATCACTTTCACGCCCGAAGAGACCCTTCCAAGCAAGGGAAGGCGCTCGGCAGGAGTACGAATCGTCTGACCCGTACTCGTGGACACGACAACATCCTGGTCGGTGGTTCCCGTTGTAAATGCCGCCAGTGGACCAGTCTTGTCGGTGACGCGATAACAAATGACACCACCAGACCCTCGGCCAACCAGGCGAACCTCGTACGGGTTCAAGCGCTTGCCGTGGCCATGTTCCGTGATAAGCGTGAACGGTACGTCGGGTCGCAGCACTTCCATCCCGACTACGAACCTGCCTCCGCGTGAAAGGCGCATTCCGCGCACACCACCGGCAGATGCGCCCATGGCACGCACGGACGCCGACCGGATCCGGACAGCTCGCCCGGAATCGGAGGCGATGAGGACCTCGTCGGTGTCCTTGACAGGTCTTACAGCGACCACAGAATCCCCTTCGGCAAGCTTGATGAACATCTTCCCTGTACTACGTATGGTAACAAATTGCGATGTGACCATCTTCTTGATACGTCCACGACGGGTCACGATGATGAATGACACACCTTCCTGTATGGCGGGCAGCGCCGTCGCTTCGGTGACGAGCTCGTCCGCCCCCATACCGAGGAGAAGCGATAGATTCTCGCCTCCACCCTGCCGCTTCTCTTCAGGAAGACGGTAAGCCGGAATTGAGTACACACGTCCTTTGTTGGTGAAGAGCAGCACACGCTGCTTCGTGCGGACGGTGAAGTACTTGCTGATATAGTCGTCCCGCTTTAGATTCATGCTCGCGACTCCCAGCCCTCCGCGACCCTGAACCTTAAACGTCGAACTCGGGATAATCTTCGCATAGCCGTTTTTGGAAATGACGACCATGACCTCTTTGTCCTCGATGAACTGCTCGTCATCGTCCTCTCCACGGCCATCGTCCTTCAGGATCTGAGTGCGGCGTGGGTTTCCATATTTGCGGGCGACCTCGACAAGCTCATCCCGGATGTAGACACGGATCCTGTTAGGGTCTGCCAGCATCGCAGAGAGCCTCTCTATCTCTGACTTGTTCTCTTCAACCTCTTTCGTCAACTTCTCGACCTCGAGCGATACCAGAGACCGCATGCGCATCTCAAGGATCGCCTCCACCTGCCGGTCGTTGAGTCCAAAGTTCTCGACGAGGCGAGCCGATGCATCGTCCATAGACGATGACGCGGTCAGGATTTCCGTCACTCGTTTGATGTTTCGAATGGCGATAACAAGAGCGTTGAGGACGTTCAGCCGTTCCTCGTGCTTGCGGAGCTCCAGAGCGAACCTCTTGCGAAGCGTTGCCTCGCGGAAGTCCAGGAATGTAGCCAGAACATCGCGCAGAGGGAGGGTGCGCGGCACGCCATATAGGATTCCGAGCATGCTGACGTGGAA
>NZ_QXIU01000109.1 GCF_003570935.1 Candidatus Cryosericum odellii | reverse complement strand
TTGCATGTTGATATGAGGAGGTAAGTCGTGGCATTTTTCTCAAAAGACCTGGCAATAGACCTTGGTACTGCGAACACAGTTGTATACGTCAAAAACAAGGGTGTCGTCATTCGCGAGCCCACCATCGTGGCGACCGATGCCAAGACCGGCACCGTGCTTGCCGTCGGCGACGACGCCAAGAAGATGGCAGGACGCACGCCCCAGTCGATTACCGTGACACGTCCCCTGAGGGACGGTGTCATAGCAGACTTCACGGTAACCGAGAAGCTTCTTGAATACTTCATTCGAAAAGCGTCTGGAACAGGTCTCTTCGCCCGTCCACGCGTGCTTGTCGGGATCCCGTCCGGCATCACCCAGGTTGAGATGAAGGCCGTCATCGACGCAGCCCTCAACGCCGGCGCGAGAGAGGCAAAGCTTATCCAGGAACCCATGGCCGCTGCCATCGGCGCCGACCTCCCCGTCTCTGATGCTCGTGGAGTCATGATCGTCGATGTTGGCGGCGGTACGGCCGAGGTCGCGGTCATCTCGATGAAGGGCATTGTCACATCGCGGTCACTGCGCATTGCGGGTGACGAGATGACGGAAGCGATAGCGACGCATATCCGCCGTCGCTACAATCTGCTCATCGGAGATGTGACAGCCGAGGAAGTCAAACTCGCCATTGGCTCCGCCTACCCGCTCGAAAGCGAGAGGACCTATGAAGTTCGGGGCAGAGACTTGATCAACGGCTTGCCAAAATCGGTCGAGGTCACGAGCGAGGAGATTCGCGACGCACTCAAGGAACCTTTGGAGCAGATTCTCGCGACGATCAAGTCGGCACTTGAGCTGACCCCGCCTGAACTCTCAGCGGACATTATCGACAGCGGTATCATGCTTTCGGGCGGTGGCGCACTTATCATGGGCTTTGACAAATTTATCTCCACCCGTACGGGTATTCTTGTCAGTATCGCAGAGGACCCATTGCAGTGTGTCGCCAAGGGCGCAGGCAAGGTCCTCGAGAACTACGATTTGCTGCACGAGGTTTTGATATAACGAATGCCTGGTCCGGTACGGAAGCCTACCCGCAGGTCCACTAGCCTGCTGTTTATAGCGCTGTTTCTCGCGCTGGCGACCGTCATCGGACTGGCGTCTTATGGCGTTACGCTCGGAAACCTTGCATTCAGCGGGGTTCAACGCGTTGTCCGGACGCTTGGCGGGGCTGTCTCGGCAGCAAGTGACAGTGTGGCCGCATACGGTCAATCCCTGCTGTTTGCCCGAGGCATCTATGCTGAGAACGAGACCCTCCGCAGCGAGAACCAGTATCTCGATGCTCGCCTGCGCCTCGTTCTCAGCGATCACGATGAATTGAAACGGCTGCAAGCGCAGTTAGCGATCCAACAACAGTTGCCGGTCAAGAGTGTCCTTGCCCAAGTGACGGGAAGGGCAATTGGTTTGAACTCCATGGACGTGTTCATAGACCACGGAACGGCCCTCGGGGTAGCCGACGGTGCTGGAGTATTTGTCGCAGACTCGACCGGCCAAGTCTATGTGTATGGCAAAGTCCGGGGCGTATTCAAGTCCAATGCGACAGTGATCCCACTGCTGGATAGCAGGTGCGTCATCTCCGGCATCAACCGGCGCACCGGGGAGGACGTGCTCGTCAAGGGCACCAATGGAGAGTACTGTGATTTATCATACGTCTCACCACTGCCCCAGTTCCAATCGGGTGATATCGTCGTCACTTCCAGCAGCTCAGGAATCTTTCCTCCCAACATCCCTATCGGCAGAGTGGACGCGTTGACCACCGGCACCGCGACACGCCTCGTCCTGCGCCCATTTGCAGCCGTCTGGGCGACACGTTACCTTCTTGTGACGCAGAACTCGAAATGAATTCGAAACAGCAGTATGCCGTCCTGACAGGGGTTCTGGCCATGGAGACATTCGTGTTTGCGTTGTTCTGCAGCATCACGTTGCACACCCCGGGCGCGGGAGCCTTTGGTTTCCTCGTGGCAGCGGCCATCGTCTTCTACTACAGCGTACGCCATCCCACTCCCTTTGGTGTTGCTGCTGGACTTTTCAATGTACTCCTCCTATCGTACTTCAGCCAGTCGCAGGCGCTGCCCACTGCCCTGCTACTGCTGTTGGTCGTCGGCGCCTCGCCCTACATCGAACAACTTGCACCTAGCCTCGCCCGCATAGCCTTCACGGGCGCTTATGCGGTCACGGTACTCGTTCTCGCCTTCCTCACCAGAGGTAATACTGCTCCCAGTCTCATAGCTCTATTGTGGTACTGCGGCGCAGCAGCCGTCACAGGGCTTGTGGGGTCCCGGTATCTGGTCAGGCGTTCGCCTCTCGAGCAGAATCATGGATAAGCTTCAACGATTCCGGCAAACCCGGCGATTCCTTGCAGTCACCATTCTCTTCACGGTGATCTTATTGGGCATCGTGGCTCGCCTTTACTTTCTGCAGGTCGTCAAAGGCACCTATTATGCAGGAGTCGCGGAAGACAACCGCCTGCGCATCATCAGCACAGATGCTCCGCGGGGCGAAATCCGCGACAGGAACGGGGTCATTCTCGCAACCGACGTTCCATCATTCGACATCGTCGTGACGACCTATGACCTCAAGAACTCCAACCAGGAGTTGGGTGTCGTAGCTCAGCTGACAGGCGCGAAGCTTCAGACTCTCAAGGACACAGTCAAGAAAGCCGGCGCCGGGCCCTATACACCTATCACCGTCGTTCGCAACGTCAGCAAGGTCGT
>NZ_QXIU01000108.1 GCF_003570935.1 Candidatus Cryosericum odellii | reverse complement strand
TCGAGCAGAATCATGGATAAGCTTCAACGATTCCGGCAAACCCGGCGATTCCTTGCAGTCACCATTCTCTTCACGGTGATCTTATTGGGCATCGTGGCTCGCCTTTACTTTCTGCAGGTCGTCAAAGGCACCTATTACGCAGGAGTCGCGGAAGACAACCGCCTGCGCATCATCAGCACAGATGCTCCGCGGGGCGAAATCCGCGACAGGAACGGGGTCATTCTCGCAACCGACGTCCCATCATTCGACATCGTCGTGACGACCTATGACCTCAAGAACTCCGACCAGGAGTTGGGTGTCGTAGCTCAGCTGACAGGCGCGAAGCTTCAGACCCTCAAGGACACAGTCAAGAAAGCCGGCGCCGGGCCCTATACACCTATCACCGTCGTTCGCAACGTCAGCAAGGTCGTTGCATTGAAGCTTGCGGAACAGGAACCAAACCTGCCTGGCATCCAACTCGTCATGTCGACCAAGAGATCCTATCCCCAGGGAACCCTGGCGGCACATGTCCTCGGGTATACAGGTGAAATAGGCGATACTGAGCTCCAGGCGCTGCAAACTAAGGGCTACGTCATGAAGGACACGATCGGCAAGGAAGGCGTCGAACAGCAATACGAGTCGCTGCTGCGGGGCCAGAAGAGTCAGAAACTGATCGAAGTCGACGCCGGCGGTAAGGCCGTGAAGACGCTGCAGGAAAAGCCCGCTGTGCCTGGAAAGAGCATTATCCTGACCATCGATGCCCGTCTGCAGAAAATGTGCGAGGGACTTCTCGGCAACAACCAGGGCGCAGCGATCATCATGGACCCACGCAACGGCGAGCTCCTTGCGCTGGCAAGCGCACCCACGTTTGATCCGAACAAGTTCATCTCCGGGATCTCCAGCCAAGATTGGAAGACATGGTCCGCTAAAGGGTCTCTGTTCGACCGCGCAATTGCAGGTACATTCCCTCCAGCGAGCACGTTCAAGGTCGTCACCGGAACGGCAGGACTGGAAACGCACACCATAACGGACCGGAGCATCATTTACTGTGCTGGAGGGTTGACGGTTGGAGGGCGGCTGTTCAAGTGCTGGATCTGGCCGGGTCGTCATGGCAATGAAGACATCTACAAGGCCTATGCCGACTCCTGCGACGTCTACTTCTTCACCGTTGCCAGCCGGACCGGCATCGAGTCGATGGACACGTACGCCCACAAGTATGGTATTGACAAGCTCACCGGCGTCGACCTTCCTGGCGAAGCGACCGGTTTTGTCCCGACACCGCAATGGAAACTCAGCAAATACAAAGAGCCATGGTACGAAGGAGATACGATGAACATGGGCATCGGCCAGGGGTATGTGCTCGAGACGCCCATACGCAACATCTCCATCTACAGTTCGATCGCGATGAACGGGACCCTTTGGCGCCCTCACCTCCTGAAGGCTTCGGTCGACCCAGTCACCAAAGCAGAGACGCAGACGACGCCAGTCGTTCAGAGCACACTAGGCGTAAGTATGGCCACGTTGACGGACGTGAAGCAGGGACTCTATCTCGTTTCGAAGACCGGAGGGGATGCGCTTATCCAGGTCGGGAACATCAAAATCTGCGCCAAGACCGGCACGGCCGAAACCGGCACGCCGAATCTGTACCATACGTGGATGCTAGCATTTGCACCGATGGACAATCCCCAGGTGGCGATCCTTCTTATGTACGAGAACTCGCCCTACCAGCGCAGTACCAGTATGGCTCCACTCCTTCACGATATGTTGCAGAAGTACTTTGATTTGTACGGAGGGAAAAATGGCAGCAACTAGTCCAACGAGCACCGTCGTGTTCAAGGGGAACCAAACGGAAATCCTGGCGCTCGTCAACCCCAAGGCAAAGTGGAAGGAAGCCGAGCATGTGCTCCTCATCCAGGCAGCCGCCCAGCATCACATCCTTCCTCAACTTAAGCTCCAGGTCGATCTCCAGAACCGGGCATGTGGTCTCAAGACGCTGGCCAAGCTGGAAAAGGATCTGCGGAAAGTCGTGGGCGACAACCTCGGCATAACCAATTACCGCATACGGGAATCGAAGAAGAACGCCCCTCCGTCTGAGACAGCCTTGATCATTGCGCGTGACCTGATCAGAGGCGAAGTCATCCAGACGACGAAGGACGTCGTCGTGGTCGGCTGTGTTCTCGAGGGATCACGCATCGAGACGATGCGTTCATGTTTCGTGTTCGGCGCCATCAGGGGAACCGTCCTGGCCGGCACCCAGGGAATTCAGAACGCGGTCATTACGTGCCTCGAGGTGGCTGGTGGCGCTTCACTTGCCGTCGGCAGCGCGAGCGCCATCCTTCACTTGACCCCAGCAGGCATACGGAGCCATTACTACGTAGTGAGCGCCGTCCAGGGCCGGCTGAATGTTGAAACACGCTTTCTCGAATAGAGATACCCAGTGAAGTCCCATCGCCTGCCGCTGTTCTTCATCATAAGTGTCGTGCTCCTCATCGGGTTCGGCTTGGCGACCTTCTATGTCGCGAGCCTTGCGGAGCGGTATACATTGGGGCACTTCGGGAGTTACTATTCCTATTTCCAGAAGACACTCCTGCTGCTCGGCCTGAGCCTGATCATAGCAGTTATGCTGCAATTCGTGAACTACCGGGTTTTGCGGTATCTCACGATCCCGGCATACGTCATAGGAACGGGGCTGCTTGTAGCAGTGCTGTTCTTCGGGACCGGTGCATACGGGTCCCGACGATGGATCCCTGTCGCAGGGTCATCTGGCCTCCAGCCGAGTGAGATACAGAAACTGGTGATTATTCTCATTGTCGCGTTGATCCTGACGTTGCCCCAGAAAAGGCTCACCGTAGGCCTGAAGATTCTTCTGGTTATTGCTGCGGTCATGCCGTCCATTCTTCTCGTCGAAAAAGAACCGGACCTGGGATCCGCCAGCCTCCTGCTTGGGATATCCGTCATCATGCTGGTCCATTTCCGGCTCACCGGCCGCCAGCTCCTGGTTCTGGGGCTTGTCCTGGCACTTGTAGGAGGCGGTGTGTGGCTTGGCCTCAGGCCGTATCAGCGTACACGGATCGAGACCTTCTTGAATCCACAGGCAGACCCACTCGGCAACGGCTACAATGTCATCCAGTCCATCGTAGCCACTGGATCCGGCGGACTCTGGGGGCGTGGCATCAAAGGAAGTACCCAGGCTCCTCTCTCGTTCGTGCCCGTACAGTATGCCGACTTCGTCTTCTCTCTCGTCGGAGAGTTGTTTGGGTTCGCCGGCTGTGCGCTGCTGGTTCTCCTCTTCGTCATGCTCCTCTGGTCAACGTTCCTCGTCTTTCGATCGCTGACTGACGACTTTGCCCGTTATATCGTCGTGGGTATAGGAGCTATGTGGTTCCTGCAGGCCGCCGTAAACATGGGCATGACCATCGGACTCTCGCCCGTCACCGGCATCCCGCTGCCGTTTATCAGCTATGGCGGATCATCTCTGTTCACACAAGTTATGGCCGCTTCCATTGTCGTCAGCGTCTACCACGTGCGCGACGAATTGAGGTTCTAACATGGACATGCACTCTCTCGAACGTTTCGAAGGCCCTTCGCGATACGCAGGTAACGAGCTCAACGCCGTCCACAAGGACTGGGAGGGTCGTTTTCGCGTCGCACTCAGCTACCCGGACCTCTACGAGGTCGGCATGTCGTCCCACGGCATCCAGATCCTCTATCACCTTCTCAACACCATCGACAACGTCGTTGTAGAACGTGTGTTCGCCCCGTTCCACGATCTCGAGGCATGGCTCAAAGAACACGAGGTGTCCTTGTTTTCTCTCGAAAGCCGCCAGCCGCTGGGCACGTTCGATGTCATTGCCTTCAGCCTCGGTACGGAACTCACTTATACGAACCTGCT
>NZ_QXIU01000107.1 GCF_003570935.1 Candidatus Cryosericum odellii | reverse complement strand
CGCCGGCTCGTCGAACGCTCGCTGACTTCTCTCCGTATGACGCATGGCTCACAGATCCGTCGCGCTTCTGAGATCACCTATCTCAAATCGCGCCAGGACATCATGTCTCTCCTCGCAGTCTGGGGAGCATCAAATTCACTGGTGTCCCTGGAAGAACTGCAACTGGAGAGGGAAATGGACAATCAGGTCAACCGGTCGGTCAATGCGGAGTTGGGCAATCTGCAGCGTGAGACGAGGGCTGTCGACGAATTGCGCGTCGCCTTCGATCGGACTGACCGCACTTGCCTCTCCCCTCGCACGATCGAGGTCGTGCAGGCACGACTGAGGTACCCCGACCTCCCGCTGTCAAAGCTTGCCAACAAGATCCCCGGGTGTATCTCAAAAAGTACCATCCACTACCACATCGCCAAGGTTCTTCAAAATGCGCGGTAGTCAGAAACAGCGGCAGCAATTGAGCCTTCGCCAGAAATCCTATCTGGCCACGCGTGGTCTGGTTCTCGAGCAGCCCCTGAGTGATTTCGAGACTCTCATAGATCGGTTCGCTGCGGGCAGCACCGTTGCTGAGAAACATGCCCGGGTCGACGCATCTGGTGACTCATGGAATGGCGACCTCGACAGCTTTGCAGACGTCGCAGAGTCCACACCTGCAGAGTTGATAGTCGACGAGCTCCTGGACAGAGATCTCATTGACGATTCTCAGATCGAGTGCGCACGATTCGTCGCCTCGGATCTGGACGAACGCGGCTTCTTCACGAAACAGATTTCGCGTTATGCCGTCTCGATCGATGTCTCCACCGTGGATGTTCGACGGGTATTGGCCGCGATTCGGACCCTCGAACCGGCGGGGCTTGGCGCCACGGATGTCGCCCACGCCTTTGCCCTGCAGATGTTGCGTGTGCTCCCCGATCTTCCGGTAGCGGCGTGTGCGCAGTTTTTGCGCACGCGCCAACGCTCTGTGTCTCCAAGTGTCATTCGTGCGTGCCTCAGGAAACTCGGGATAGAGTGTGATCCAGCCACATTGCAGCACATCCTCACCGTGCTGGACCCCGAACCCGCGCGGCGTATGACATCTGGACCAACACGCATCGTTGTGCCTGACATCGTCATCGAGCAAGATTCGTTGACTGGAGCCCTCCAATGCTCAGTACCCGGGCCCGCCTGGGGGCTTGCAATCGATCCTATGGTGGTGTCATCGGTCCGCAAGGACCCTGAAGCCAGAAAGCAGGTCCTCACGGAGGTCACCAAGGTCCGGTGGATCGACGATGCCATCGTGGAACGCACGGCGATCCTTGCCAAGCTGGGCGACGCTCTCATTATTTCGCTTGCTCCGTACCTCACCAACCAGTCGAGCCCCCCCTCGCGTGTCCCGGTGGAACACTTGATGCAGGCAACCGGGATGTCGAGAACCGTTATGGTCCGCGCACTCCGTCGCAAGTATGTGAAGACCCCACGTGGTACCTTCAGACTTCGTTCCATGGTCATGGACCGGTGGCAGACTGCAGCGGCTCCGGCCAAAGAGACTGTAGCGCTGCTACTGCAATCTAGCAGAGACTCGAAAGCGATGAGCGACCGGGAAATAGCAGAGCGCCTTGCGAGCCAAGGCATCCACATCAGTCGACGAACGGTGGCCAAGTATCGTCTGTCACTTGGAATCCCGGCTCGATACTTCAGAGACAATTAATAACCTTCTGTTTTCTTTCACCAGCATTTGCGTATCATATGGATACGTTGCCGTCCGGTTCAACCGGTGCGGCCTATTTCTCACGGAGGTAGACTATGGCAAAGATTGCAATTAACGGACTTGGCAGAGTCGGTCGCCAAGTATTGAAGCAGCTCATCACGCGTTATCCAGAGGTCGACGTTGTTGCCGCGAATGACATCACGGACGAAAAAACGCTGGCGCACCTTCTGAAATATGATTCAAACTACGGTACCTGGGACATCGACATCGAGGGCAAGGAAGGCGCGATTGTTATTGGTGGTCGCGAAGTCAAGATCTTCCGTGAGAAAGATCCTGCTGCTCTGCCGTGGGGTAAATTGGGTATCGATATCGTCATCGAATCGACCGGAGTCTTCACCGACGCCGATAAGGCTCGCGGACACATAACCGCCGGCGCCAAGAAAGTTCTGATCACTGCTCCTGCGAAGGGCGAGGACATCACGATTGTCCTGGGGGTCAACGAGGACCTTCTGGATGTATCCAAGCACAGCATCATCTCCAATGCCTCTTGCACAACAAACTCGCTGGCTCCTGTGGTCAAAGTACTTAATGACAACTGGGGTGTCGAGAAGGGCTACATGACCACCGTCCACAGTTATACGCTGGACCAGCGCATTCTCGATGCTCCGCACAAGGATCTGCGCCGAGCCCGCAATGCTGCCACCAACATCATTCCCACAACGACAGGCGCGAGCAAGGCCGTTGCACTGGTCATTCCAGAGATGAAGGGCAAGCTTGATGGTATCTCACTTCGCGTCCCTACCCCAACTGTTTCCATCACGGTGTTCGATGCTGTTCTCGCCAAGCCGGCCACCAGGGAAGAAATCAACGCAGCTCTCAAAAAGGCTTCCGAGACCACAATGAAGGGTTTCCTCGGCTACAATGAGCTGCCTCTGGTTTCCTCCGACTACCGTGGCACCATCTACTCGGGCATTGTCGATGGCCTTTCCACCAAGTCGAGCGGAACACTCGTACAGGTTCTGAGCTGGTACGATAACGAGTGGGGCTATAGCGCCAGAGTCGCTGACCTCACGAAGCTCATCGTCACGAAAGCATCCTACTAGGAGGTATCGTCATGACGAAGCGGAGTATCAGGGATCTCGACGTTCAGAACAAGAGAGTACTTCTGAGAGTCGACTATAACGTCCCTATGTCGAAGGACGGAGCGATTACCGATGACAAGCGCATCCTGGAGACACTACCGACCATTCGGTATCTGCTCGACAAGAACGCCATCATTATCCTTGTGACACACATGGGCCGTCCCGATGGAAAAATTGTGGAATCACTGCGACTGGACAAGATAGCACAGAGGCTATCAGCTCTGCTGGGAAAGCCAGTCAACAAACTCAATTCTGTCGTCGGTCCCGACGTCACGGAAGCCGTTGCAAATGCGAAACCAGGCGACATCATCATGCTCGAAAACGTGCGCTTCCTCAAAGAGGAGAAGAACGGCTCCGAGGAGCTCGCAAAGAAACTTGCCGCCTTGGCGGACGTCTACGTAGATGATGCGTTTGCCACTGCTCACCGGCCTGACACCTCGGTCGCCGGCGTACCACAGTTTCTTCCATCGGCAACCGGTTTCCTGCTGGAGAAGGAGATCAATGTCCTAGAGACCGTCACAACGTCTGCCAAGAAACCGTTCATTGCCATCCTGGGCGGCGCCAAGGTCTCCGACAAAATCGGCCTCATCAAGAACCTGCTCACCAAGACCGACGCGGTCCTCATTGGTGGTGGCATGGCGTTCACCTTCCTGAAGGCTATGGGGTACGGTGTTGGGTTCTCCCTTGTCGAGGAAGACTACCTCAAGGTCGCCGACGAGATCATCGAAGCGGCCAAGACAAGGGGCACCCGCCTCCTTCTCCCTGTGGACGTCATTGTCACCAACGAGATCAAGGCCGGCAGCTCGCACCATATCGTCGACATCGAAGAGATTCCTGCGGATCAGATTGGTGTAGACATCGGCCCTAAGACTCTCGAGGCATTCGAGGCAGAGATCGCGAAGGCCAATACCATCATCTGGAACGGACCGATGGGAGTCATCGAGATCGCCGAGTTCGCAGAAGGCACCAAGTCTCTCGCACGAGCCATTGCAGCCAAGTCCGACGCTCTGACCGTTGCCGGCGGAGGTGAGACCGCCTCGGTCATCGACGCATTGAACCTCCAAAACGACTTCAAGCACGTGTCCACCGGTGGTGGCGCATTCCTGGAATACCTTGAAGGAAAGCAGCTTCCCGGCATTGAAGCTATCGACTCAGTGGACTAGTGCGCTTTAGCACTTGAAATCGAAGCAACTTTCCCTATAATAGCTCTTGTTACCGGAGGTTCACGTTGCTAAAAACCGTTTTGGAAATAGTCATGGCTCTAGTTGCAGTTGGCGATATTCTTGCGATCCTGTTCATGGAACCCAAGGGTAGCGGATTGGGCGCGATTTCAGGCAGCGCAACTATATTCCACTCACGCAAGCCCAAGGATGCTGTCCTTGACCGACTTGCAGTTGTTCTATCTGTCGCATTTGTGGTATTGTCCCTGGCACTGGTAGTCTTCAAGTTCTAGGGAAGCACCAAGCCTCGTGCCGGGGTGGCGGAATTGGCAGACGCGTGCGTTTAAGGGGCGCATGGAGCAATCCGTGTGGGTTCAATTCCCACCCTCGGCACCATTTAGTATGAATACCACAATCCAAGGGCGGATAGTTCAGCGGTAGAACGCTTGCCTTACAAGCAAGAAGTCGCAGGTCCGAATCCTGTTTCGCCCACCAGCAATGCGATATTGTTGCTTGATGGTGGGACCGCTCATCGGGCGAATCGCGCGGTGAGCGGTTTCTTTGAAAAAGAGTGCCGAGATAGCTCAGTTGGTAGAGCAGGGGACTGAAAATCCCCGTGTCGACGGTTCAATTCCGCCTCTCGGCACCATTTTTATATCCAGACTCGATTGTCTTGATCCATGAAATCTCTCTCCAGCCTGCCACGTGCTAGCTATGGTATGTTCTCTGGAGACTCCGCCGCTTTCACCGCCAGTGCAGCCTCGATACGTTCTTTCTGGATCAAACAGCCGAGTGCATACGGCTTCAGGAGTGCACCAGTGGTCGCGTAGTTGTTGGCAAGACACCCACCGCTGCAGTAGAAACGCGCCCAGCAGCTGCCACACTCCTCTTTGGCAAACAAAAAATTGGCGTGGGCGAACTCTGTCACCAGTTCAGGGCGGTCCAGGACCGGGCTCACGAGGACATTGCCCATCCTGTACTCCTGAACGCCGTCAAACTGATGGCAGGGGAATACGTCCCCATTCGGAGCAACAGCCATGTATTCGACACCAGCCCCACATCCATAGATGCGCTTGCTGAGACATGGTCCTGCTTCGAGATCCAGCTTGAAGTGAAAGAAGTCAAACCCCTTACCTGAGCCCAGTTCACTCAGAAAGTACGCGATGAGCTCCTCATACTGGGCACGAATTGCCGGCAGGTCACTTGTCTGAAGGGCAAGAGCCGAGTCTGCGGAAAGCACGACAGGCTCCATCGAGATATACTTGAACCCCAGGCTATGAAGTTCTCGAACGCTCTCGGCAAATGCCAAGGTGTTGCGCGCATACGTTCCCCGCACAAAGTAGCCGCCTTCATCGCGCGTTCGCGTGAAGCGCCGTATCCGTTCAATGATGGTGTCAAACGTGCCGCGCCCGTTCTTGAAGACACGGTTAACATCGTTGGCCTTCCGACCGCCGTCCAGGCTGAGGACAACAGACACATCATTCGCCTCGAGCACCGGAAACATGTCATCCCGGAGCAACGAACCGTTGGTCGTCAGCGTGAACCGCCATTTCTTCAGAGGATATACTGATCGCGCGTACGCCATTGTGCCAACGACAACGTCCCAATTCATGAGCGGTTCACCACCGAAGAAGTCGACCTCAACGTTGTGGTGGACACCACTCTCGTGCACAAGAAAATCGATTCCTGCGCGGGCAACTTCCCGTGTCATCAACGTTGTATCGCCATGGTAGTCACCCCCATGAGCGAAACAATACACGCATGAAAAGTTACACTCATGTGCGACGTTGAGGCACAGCGACTTCAGCGTCAACACCGATCCGTCCTCTGTGGGCTGTGTTGTCTGCGTGAACAGACACCCTGCAGCGACAAGCTGCTCGAGCTCACCTTCGATTTCAGTGATTGTTTGCGCGTCCAGACCTGTCAAGCGTTGGACCGACTCGCCCTCCGCCGAAGAGTCTGCGAGAACCACCTGAAGATAATTGTACACTCGCTCGTCAAGCGAGAAGATCGACCCTGAGGAAACGTCCAGGAGCACAAAAAAACCGCCTCTCTCGAAGAGATGGATCGAGGCGGGTAAAATACGCGAGAGCGCCACGAACTACCAGATAAACCGCTCGGGTTTCTTCCTGGTTTCGCAGACCTGATTGCCTACGGTCGAGGACGTCTTGCAAGCGGACTTGCAGGGAGTCTGGCACTCACGACAGGCCTTCGCAAGGTTGTCGTCGACGTCAATGGTCTTTGTTGCTACCACCTTGATGAACTTCACAGTGTTGCTCCCTTCTCAAAACGAGATTTTGTCCCCATAATATCCACGATAAGCAGCGATAAGTCAAGGGGTTCAGCATGAAAACCATCTATCTTGTACGTCACGCCGAGACAACTTGGAATCTGGAAGGCAAAGTGCAGGGCAGTCGTGACACGCCGTTATCTCTCGACGGCCTCGCCCAGACAGCGAAGACTGTGGCATTTCTCTCAGCCCTTCGATTCGATACAATTTTCACGAGTCCACTGACTCGGGCTCGTGCGATCGCAGAACCCGTGGGCATTAACCTGGGTGTCTCACCCATCGTCATGCCCGAGCTGCGGGAGATCGAGTTCGGAGGCTGGGAAGGACATACGTGGAACGAAATAGAAACCATGTACCCGGCAACGCTGGCAGCATGGGAACTCAAGTCGCTGGAAGCCCGGCCAGATGGCGGCGAGTCCCTGACTGACGTGGGTCGCCGCGCCGAAAAGGTGCGTTCGATGGTCGAATCCAGTTCCGGAGAACTAGTACTCGTCGTCGCCCACGGAGGTCTCAACCGTGTCCTCATGTCCGTTCTGCTGGACCTTCCCATCAGCAGCTACAACAACTTTACCCAACCAAACGCCTGCATTTCGATCTTCGAGGCCAAGACCAGCAAGTGGCAGGCCAGAGTCATTGACTCGACCTGCCACCTCGTCTAGCTCGATTCCCTCGCAATCTTTCTAGACCTTCCGGGTCAGCTCGAACCCCTCCTGCAGTGCTCGGAAGTTGGCCTCCAAGGCCTTTGACGGTACGCTACGAGATAGCGTATCCCGGATTGTCCTAAGCTCTAGAGGAATCAGGCCGGTTCCCATGGCTGCTCCCAGCAAGACGACGTTCGCGGCCTGCGGCAACCCGATTTCCTCGGCCATAGCAGCGGCAGGTACAGCGTAGACCGCCGCGACCTGCGAGCGAAGATACGCCAGGAGATCCTCTACCGCAGGGTAAGCTATGCCTCCCAGTGAGACGCTCACTGGAATGATCGGGCGCACCTCGGTAATGACAACGGTATGGTGGTTGGCCTTTATGAGTGACCGGACCGTCTCGACCGGCTCGAACCCGATGATGAGGTCTGCCTCGCCCTCCGGGATCATCGGGCTGTGTACATCTCCTAATCGAAGCTCACACACAACCGAGCCCCCTCGTTGTGCCATGCCGTGAACCTCACTCATAACAGCATCCACGCCAGCTGCAATGGCAGCCCGTGCGATGATACTGGCCCCAGTAATAATTCCCTGACCTCCAACTCCGGCAAAAAACACGTTTAGTGAACTCATTTTTTCACCCCGATCGCATGCACTGGACAAACCTGCGAGCACACGCCGCATGCGTCGCACAGCTCCTGGTTGATCTCAGCTTTTCCTTCAGACACAAAGATGGCAGGGCAAGCAACATCATGTACGCATGTCAGACAGCCCGTACAGACATCGCGGTCGACCTGAAACGTCTGCCAGATCCCCTTCGCACGCTTCGCACGGTCGAGGAGGAGGCTGCAAACCTGTTTGGACACGATGACAGCGACACCGTCCACCTGCGTAGCTTCCTTGTAGGCCTCGGTAGCCTCGGCCACCCTGTATGGGTTGATAACCTTTACAAATGGAACACCCATTGCCTTTGCCACCGCTTCAATACTGATAGCCGGCGCCGGATCGCCTACAGCATCCGTCAACATGGACGGATTGGGCTGATGTCCCGTCATCGCGGTCGTCCGGTTGTCCAGGACGGTTAGAACAAACCGATGCTTGTTGTGAATGGCACTTGCGAGAGCGGACAGCCCGGCATGGAAAAAGGTACTGTCACCAATAAATGAGAAAATCCTTTGGTCCGTTGCCACGTCGAAGCCACCAGCAGTCCCAACGCTCGATCCCATGGACAGGAGATAGTCCGCTGCGCTGAATGGAGCCGCCATACCGAGCGTGTAGCAGCCGATGTCGGAGGCAAAAACAGGTTCCGGGATCCCCAGTTCACGTATAGCTCTGCGCACAGCGAGGTACGATCCGCGATGAGGGCATCCGGGACACAGGACCGGTGGCCGTGACGGAAGGGGCGACGACCAGGGCTGCACCTTGCCCGAAGCGGGCACATGCAATGGTACCCCGAAGTGACTGGCCAATGCCTTTGCCACAACGTCAACATTGAGTTCGTGCACGCGCGGCACGAGGAGTTCCTCCTTGCCACATACCGGGGTCCTGGTACCATGCGACAAGAAATCCGCCTTAATATCGTTTTCCATGAGAGGCTCGAGCTCTTCGACGACAAGCAGCTCGTCGACGCCCGCAGCAAACTCGCGGATCCTGTCGAGCGGCAGCGGATAGGAAAAACCTATCTTGAACACTCGAGCAGAAAGTCCGAGCTCCTCCAGGGCGTCAATTACGTAGTTGAAAGTACTGCCCACTGTAACGACCCCCGCCCGTCCCCCGACACCCACGTCGACGACACGGTTCAGCGAAGACGTTTCGCTGAGATACCGAGCCTCGGCGAGTTTACCCAGCAACTTAACGTGCATCTTCGAGGAGTTGGCGGGCACCGGTACAAGCCTTGCAGGGTCCTTCTCAAAGACCCCCCTCCTCACGACGGGCCTCCGATCGCCGAAAACGACGTCGCCACGCATATGAGCCACACGGGTAGTTGTTCGAAACAGAACCGGAAGCTCCAGTTTCTCCGAGATGTTATAGGCCTCCACCATGTAGTCCTTGGTTTCCTGAGGACTCGAGGGTTCGAGCATGGGCACGTTCGCGAGACGCGCATAATATCTGTTGTCCTGTTCATTCTGTGACGAGTGCGTTGATGGATCGTCCGCGGAAAGGACGACGAGTCCCGCCCTCGTTCCTATGTATGCCGTCGTCATGAAGGAATCCGATGCAACATTCAGTCCAACGTGCTTCATAAACGTAAAGGATCGGACACCACTTGCTGCAGCGGCTGCTACGACCTCAAGGGCTATCTTCTCGTTCGCGGAGTACTCGAAGTACACTCCTGAGGCCTTCGCCACGATGCTGAACACGTCCCCGATCTCTGACGACGGGGTTCCAGGATAGCTGGCCGCTATACCGATACCCGCTTCCAGAGCACCACGGACAGCAGCTTCGTTGCCAAGCAGCAGCTCGTGATCCCCCGTCTTACCGTCAACTAACGCTTGATATTTCATGTCACCTCCTGACCTCTTTGAGACACTCTTTTCATAGCATACCGCACCCCCTTCAGCTGTCAAAGAGCGATTGCCCCGTATGTGGTTGTCAACTTGCAGGAAAGAGCCTTTCACCATACACTAAAAATATAGAAGAGGTTTCCTCTTCTCAACCGTTCGACACAAGGAGGAACTGTCATGGAGAAGTGGATTTGCACTGT
>NZ_QXIU01000106.1:25747-29139 GCF_003570935.1 Candidatus Cryosericum odellii | reverse complement strand
GAACTCACTTATACGAACCTGCTCAACATGCTTGACCTGGCCAGGCTCCCCGTGCGGTCGGAGGACCGGAGCGAGTGGCCGATCATCATTGCAGGTGGCAGTTGCACATTCAATCCCGAACCCATGTCTCCCTTTGTGGATGCATTCGGTATTGGCGATGGCGAAGACCTCTTTCCAGAGATTGTGCGAAACCTTGCCGCATCGCGCGCAGCTGGAGCAAGCCGTCACGATGCACTGGAAACACTGGCGCGCGATGTCGAGGGCGTTTATGTCCCATCCCTCTACAAGACACGCCCAGCCCTCAATGATGCGCCGTATTTTATCGCCGAACCCATTTCATCGGGAGTTCCCGCTATTGTGCGCAGGCGGATTGTCGAGAACCTCGACGATGCATTTGCTCCTGTCAGCCCGATTGTCCCATATCGCGAACTCGTCCATGACCGGGGTGTCATCGAACTGTTTCGTGGATGTGTGCGAGGCTGTCGCTTCTGCGAGGCCGGCATTTCTTATCGCCCCACCCGAGAGCGATCGCTGGCATCCATCCAGAAGCAGCTCGAGCAACTCGTCGCCAACACCGGCTACGAAGAAGTTGGATTGCTATCTCTGAGCAGCACCGACTACAGTGACCTGCCCGGGCTGGTTCAGCTCGTACGCGCGTACAGAGAAGAGCACAAGGTGTCCATTTCGTTCCCGTCACTCCGCATGGAGAACTTCCCTGGCTATCTCGCAGACGAGATCAAGCAAACACGCGAAGGCTCGTTGACATTTGCCATCGAAGCCGGCAGCCAGCGCCTCCGCGATGTCATCAATAAGAACATCACCGAAGAATCGATCTTTGAAACGCTGCGGACTGTTTTTGGGAAAGGCTGGCATCTCGTCAAGTTCTACTTCATGTTTGGCCTTCCGACCGAGACGGAACAGGATCTCGATGCTATGGTCGACCTGGTGGACCGCATCTACACCTTTGGCAAGGGTTTCCGCAGAGACATCGCCCTCAATCTCAGCATCAATCCGTTCGTGCCTCGCCCCGATACTCCTTTTCAATGGTGCGCCCAGGATACACCTGAGTCTTACGACGCCAAGATCGACCATCTCCGCAATGGCTTCAGGGCCTTCAAGGGCAAGCTCCATATCCAGTTTGGCGACCCACGTATTTCCTTCCTCGAGGGATTCCTCAGCCGTGGCGACCGCAGAGTCGGCAACGTCATCGAGACCGCCTGGAAGAACGGGGCCAAATTCGATGCCTGGCACGAGTCTTTCAATTTCGACGTGTGGCAGCAGACCATTGCCGCCTCAGGCCTTGACCCCGCCGACTTCCTGTATCGCAGTATTCCTCTGCAGAGCGAGCTGCCGTGGCAGGTCATCGATGCGGGAGTCTCGACAGACTTCCTCCGCGAGGAATACCTGTCCGCAGAGAAGGGTGAACGTCTCCCCACATGCCGTGAGACAGGTTGCCATGCATGCGGAATCCAGGAGTATCTGAATCCCTGTCCGACCTCAGCGCTCATCAACGCCAAAAACCCTTGACACAATATCATCAAGCTGCCCACGGGTGATACATGGTATCACCCGTGGGCAGCCTACGATACTAACAGGGGTTTCAGATTCTGGAAGGCCCCAGATATCTGTCCAGCTCGGCGAGGATGCGCTCTTCGGCTTTGCTGAGCTCGCTTGTGATCGTGCAGCCGGCGGCCAGCAAGTGACCTCCGCCACCGAACGCAGTTGCTATGCGCTTGACGTCGAACCCATACTTCCCGCGGAGGCTCACCTTGATCGAGCCATCTGATGCCTCTTTGAAGAGGACGACCGCCTTGGTATCAGCAATGCGCCGCAATTCGTCCGTGATCCCTTCCGTGTCTTCGTCCAGCGCGCCCGAATCAGCAAGCATGTTCCGGGTCACGTAAGATACGACCACCTGTCCCCCATACATGAGGCGCGACGCTACTACAGAAGCAGCCATAAGCCTCAGACTTCCATATGGCTTGGATTCGTAGATGCTGCGAGAGATCTCATCCGGCGACGCTCCCAGTTCGATGAGCTCAGCTCCGTGCACCAGGGAGAGAGCCTTGGTATTGGCGTACTGGAATGATCCGGTGTCCGCAACCAGACCGGTATAGAGAGCCGACGCGATCCTGGCGTTGATGAGGTGGGGGTTGATGACATTGAACAAGTCGAAAAGAATCTCGCAGCACGAGCTGGCCGAACCATCCACGGCAAACACCTCGCCAAAACCTGCATTCGTGTCGTGGTGGTCAATCACCAGACGCTCTACTCCGGAGAGAAATAGAGGTTTCCATTCACCCAGACGATCGATATCGGCTGCATCCACGCTGATACATGTCACCTTCGCGGCGCTAATGTGAACTGTGGCTTGGGCGGCGGACATGGTGTTCAACAGTTCATCCGTTGCGAGAAACTGGTAGACACTCTGGATTTTGCCAGGGACAAACGCATGAATCCTCTTGCCCATCGCCTGCAGATACAATGTAAGCGCCACCATGGAACCTAGAGCATCGCCATCGGCAAACTCGTGGGTGAAAAGAAAGACATCATTCGCATCGCGGATCCTCGATGCAATGACGTCGAGACCAACTCCCCTCATAAATCCGCGGGATCCTTCTTCTCGTTCTTCTCGAGCTGAGTGAGCAGTTCGACAACCTGAGTGCCCTTCACGAATCCTTGATCGAAATGGAACGAAAGCAGGGGCGTGAAGCGCATCGAGACATCAGCCGCCAACCTCTGCTGGAACTTGCCCGATGCCCTGGACAGGGCAGCCATGAGAGCCTTCTGACGACTCTCGTCATTCGACAGACTCGAAACGTAAACCTTCGCCAGCCGTGTATCGTTCGACATCTCAATGCGAGTCACGGTCAAGAGTCGCAGGTCGGGATCGTCCATCATGATCAGCTGACCCTCGACACTACGCCGTATGAACGCTTCAAGCCGCAGTCTGCGAATATTCTTCATGCATACCTCACTTCGTGCTCACCGCACAGATGCGGAGAGCTCATTTACATGGATTCGGGGAGAGTAACGCCCAGAACGTGGGCATACGCCTGCAGGAGACGCTGTGAGACCAGGACGAGCAGCATGCGGGCCTGTGCCAGACCTGTGTCTTCCTGGATGACCTTTTCTTTCTGATAGAATGCGTTGACCGCCTTGGCAAGCTCGCTTGCAAGATACAGAATCCGATGGGGCTGCCTCGTCCTTGCAGCGTCATCAACCTCATCCTGCGCCTTTAGAAGACACTTCAACAAGTCACGGTCCTCAGGAGTCTTCAGCCGTGCAACGTCAGCCGGGCTTGCCACAGGAGGAACAACAGCTCCGATGCCGCGTGCCTGGCGTTCCACACTGCAAAGCCTGGCATGTGTGTATTTGAGATAATATGCCGG
>NZ_QXIU01000106.1:13941-25679 GCF_003570935.1 Candidatus Cryosericum odellii | reverse complement strand
AAGTGTACGATCTGGTAGATGATGACCTCCAGGAAGTCATCTGGGAGTCCGAGACTCTTCATGAGAGCCTGCATGGGTACGATATGGCCTATATGATCCGCACCAAAGACGTCGATGCTCTTGACGTACCCTCGCTGGAACTTGTTGAAGTGGTAGGCCGCGTCGGTAAGTGTATAGGTCGGCTCTCCATCACGCCGTACGAGTACCCGATCCTTGTCGTCACCGAAATCCGTCGAGCGCAACCAGACAGCGTCATTCTTCTCATAGATAATACCTCGAGCCCGAAACTGCTGAAGAACGCGATCATTCCATCCATTCTCGATGAGGTACCGTTCCGAGAACCAGGTATCGAACGAGACGCCCATTTCTTCCAGTGCCTGGCGAATCGACGCCAGCACAAGTTCCTTCCCGTCTTCTTCTATGGCAGCAAGGCGCTGTTCATCAAGCTGAGAACGCAACTCCGACCCCTTTCGGTCGTAGATGGCTTGCGCCAGATCCGGCACATATGCCCCTTGATAACCTTCATCGGGCATAGCATGTTCCAGCCCCAGCATTGGAAACAGGTAATGCGCAATCGACTCCGTGAAGAGCTTCATCTTCGACCCATAGTCATTGACGTAGTACTCACGGTCCACATCATATCCCTGGGTCTCCAGAAGTGTAGCAAGAACCGATCCGAGCGCTGCTCCGCGTCCGTTGCCTACGTGCAGGGGTCCGGTCGGGTTGGCACTCACGAACTCTACCTCGATCTTCTGGCCGTTCGCCTCCTTCTGGAGCAGCACGGCAGGCTCTGTGCCAAGCATTGAGCTCAGCTGATCGGCCACAAACGAATCCGAAAGCTGGATGTTGATATATCCAGGGGCAACTGCCTCCGTGAGTGCGGCGCAGGCTATGCCTGCGACAGCAGGTTGTAGTTCCTGTGCAATGACGAGGGGAGCCTTGTGCCGTGTCCTGGCCAATTTCATGGGAAGCGAGAGCGTGTAATCGAGAAAGCCGGGGCGAGACAGCGAGCAACATGCAAGAGGGGCCTCCTCCGCAGAGAGGAGGTCCCTGAGCGCGAGGCTGACCTGCCGGTCTATTGTCTCACGAAGGTTCAGCACTCAGTCAAGTTCCTTTCTTGTCACGATGACTCGTGACCAGGTGACGAGCAGCATACGTCTCATTGACACGGGTTACCACTGTATCGTGTGGAGCAGACAGCAGAAGGTCCGGGTTCTCTTTCGCTTCCTGACTGATCTTGATGAGTGCATCGCAGAACAAGTCCATCGTCTCCTTGCTCTCGCTCTCGGTCGGCTCGACCATCATGACCTCTTCTGCATACGGCGGGAAGTGTGGGAAGTAGATCGTTGGGGGATGATACCCATAATCCATGAGACGCTTGGCTATATCGAGCAGGGTTACGCCATACTTGTCGTAGCCCTTTGCACTTAGAACTGTTTCGTGCATGACAGGCCTGTCGTAGGCGGGTGGAAAATATGGGCTCAGTAATGCCTTGACATAGTTCGCGTTGATGACTGCCGCCCGGCTTGTCGCCAGAAGACCGTTCCGGCCCATCATTTTGATGTACACATAGGCTCGGGCCAGCACGGCGGTATTGCCATAGAATCCCGACATGCGGCCGATCGTGTGCGGCCTGTTCTCATCCAGAGCGTACTGACTGTCTCCGCAAACAACAACGGGGATCGGCAGGTAGTCAGCCAGGAATTTCTTGACGCCCACAGGGGCAGCGCCCGGACCTCCGCCGCCGTGTGGGGTGGCGAATGTCTTGTGAAGGTTCAAATGAACCACATCGAACCCAAGATCCCCTGGACGGATGAGCCCCATGAGAGCATTAAGGTTTGCCCCATCGTAGTACAGGAGACCTCCGCGAGCATGCACGAGTTCGGCAATCTGCGTGATGTTCTCCTCGAACAGTCCCACGGTGTTCGGGTTGGTCAGCATGATGGCCGCCACCGTATCGTCCATGAGCTTGTCCAACGCATCCATGTCGACCCCGCCTCGCTCATTGGAGGAAACGGTCACGACCTGGAATCCCGCCATCGTTGCCGACGCAGGATTTGTCCCGTGGGCAGAATCGGGGATCAGCACTTTCGTGCGCTTGGCATCGTGGTCACGCATGAAGGCATGGATAATAAGCATGCCAGTGAGCTCGCCATGGGCGCCACATGCAGGTTGCAGTGTGAAGTTGTCCATACCAGTGATCTCCTGCAGAGACTCCTTCAACTCAAACTCCATTTGCAGGATGCCCTGGTTGTCTGTGGAATCATCCAGTGGGTGACGCACAGTCAGCCTTGAATCAGCGGCCATTCGCTCGTTGATTTTGGGGTTGTACTTCATCGTGCACGACCCCAGCGGATAGAAGCCGGTGTCAACGCCGTAGTTCTTCGTGGCCAGATTCGTGAAATGGCGCACCAGGTCAAGTTCAGCGACCTGTGGCAGCGATTTTACCGCAGCGCGCGCAAACTCAGGAACATACCTTTCGGCTACAGCCCTGTCCTCCTCGAACCCAAACGAGAATGCTGACCGACCTGCCACGCTCTTCTCAAATAGAGTCATTTTCCGCCACCTCAGTTCAATGCGCCGAGAACCTGCTCAAGGATATTGTTCTTGAGCATCTCGGTCGCGCAGACCAGATACGTATGAGGCATCCCCTGGACTTCCGGGACAACGCCAGGAGCAAGAGCAAGCGGTGGGAACACCGGCACACCCGCCAGTCGGGAGCGCATATCTTCGGGAGCGATCGAACTGGCAAGGACTGCTTCATTGAACACTGGGCTCTGCTTGAAAACACGGGTGAAGTGCCCGGTCGCCTCGAGTCCACTGATCAGCTTCTGCAGCTTCGCAACATTCTCACAGGCAAGTGCCCTGAATCCCGACTCGCCCACACTGCCAAGGTACACAGCAGCCGTTAATGCGTTGAGCGCATGGTTCGAACAGATATTGGACGTCGCCTTCTCGCGTCGAATGTCCTGCTCGCGCGCTCTCAACGTCATGACAAATGCCTGGCGACCCTTTGTATCGATGGACTCACCGACGATTCGACCGGGAAAGTCACGGTTGTACTTCTTCAGGGTGGCAAAGACGCCAAGATGCGGCCCACCAAATGACATCGAGAGACCAAGCGACTGTCCCTCACCGACGACAATGTCTGCTCCGGTGCCAACACCATACTTGAGCAATCCCAGAGCCATCGCTTCGGTGAAGGATTCGACAAACAGGGCATCGTGCCCGTGGACGGCTGTCCCGATGGCACCAAGGTCTTCGATAATGCCCAGGTAGTTTGGACTCTGGACAAGAACTGCGCTGCACGCAGAGGCAGACAGTTTTAGCTCCAGATCTTCCATGGATACGCGCCCGTCGCCATCCATCCTGACGACATCGACGGCAATCCCGTGTGGTTTCAGGTAGGTCCGGACCGTTGCCAGGTAGTTCGGGTTCACCGTTGCAGCTACGAGCACCCGGTCCGCCTTCTTGACACGATGAGCCATCAGCATAGCCTCAGCGGCCGACGAGGCCCCATCGTACATCGAGCAGTTGGCCAATTCCATGTCGGTAAGTTCCACCATGAACGATTGAAATTCAAACAGGGACTGCAACGTCCCCTGGCTTATCTCAGGCTGGTATGGCGTATATGCTGTGACGAAACCCGGGAGAGATGCAAGGTGTGGGACGACGGCTGGAATGAAATGCATATATGCCCCGGCGCCCAGAAGGGAAGCTTTCCTGGGACCCGAGTTCCGGGACATCATGGTGTCCCAGTACTCGACCATCTGATCCTCCGTCAATCCGTCAGGGAGATTAAGACCACCTTCCACACACGAGTTACCGGCAAAACACTTGACAATATCGTCAAATTGCAGGCCGATCTTCTGCAGCATGGCCTGCTGCTCGTCACCTGTCGCCGGGATGAACGAGAACCTATTCCTTTCTATATTCTGCATAGTCAGTAGCGCTCATCAAGCTATTCAGTTCATCTGGATTCGAAAGCTCGATCTTCGCCAGCCAGCCGGCTCCAAACGCATCACTGTTGAGGAGTTCAGGCTTCGCGGTGACTTCATGGTTGACTTCAAGAACCTTGCCCGACACAGGCGTGTAGACGTCTGAGGCAGCCTTGACCGATTCGACAGAGGTCAGGAGGTCTCCTGCCTTCAATGTCGAGCCGACAGAGATTTCACCGACGAACACGACATCGCCCAACTTGCCCTGGGCATAGTCAGAGACTCCAACGAACGCAACGCCACCCTCGACGCGTACCCACTCGTCAGACTTCGCATAACGTGCATCGTTCTGAATCTTCATAATTGCATACCTCCTGAAATGAGATGACTTGGTGTACCGAAAGATTTTACTCTCGATGAGAGAAAAGGCAACACGGCGACCGCTCTGGACGCCCTCGATCAAACGCGAGTCACCCGGGAGACCGCCCGAAACAAGTCGATGAACTCCAAGGGCGTGAGGACCTCCGGGCGAAGCTGAGATATCTCGGCGAATTCACCCGTAAGCGGGACGCCAAGTCGGCGAAAGAAGTCGGCCAGTTTCTTGCGCCTATGCAGGAACGACTGTTGAACAAATCGCATGAATGGTGTGACTTCGGCATCCTCCAATCCACTTGGACGTCTGAGAAACCCCAGAAGGGTCGAGTTGACCTCAGGACGCGGGAAAAACACGTCAGGCGAAAGCTCGAGCAGCCGCTTGATATCGAAGAATGTCTGGGCCACGACAGACAGCGAGCTGTAGTCACCGTTCCCGGAATGAGCGGCAAGACGGGTTGCAAACTCCCGCTGGAAGAGCAGGCAGGCTTGCCCGATACAATCGGTTCGAATGAGCTTCAGGACAGTCTCGGAGGACCGAAGATAGGGAAGATTCCCCATAAGCACCAAGGTCTCGCCCTCATGTCCCAAAGCACACCAGTCTGCATCCAGGGCATCCTCATACCTCAGTTCGATACGTGTCCGGAGAGGGTCATCGGCCAGAAGGGCTTCATGGACCTTGCGAAGACGCTCGTCAATCTCGTAGGCAACCACGCGTTTGCCGCGCTCAGCAAGAATCCCGGTCAGAGCAAGCGCCCCGGCACCTACCTCGACGAACACCACGTTCTTGTCTGAAGGGAACAGTGAAGCCATGGAGGCGAGTACGTTCCCGTCGACCAGGAAGTTCTGCCCGAGGCGTTTGGACAGGACAACACCCGTCCGGTTCAGCAAGTCGCGAAGCGCAGTTGGGGTGAGTGTGTTCATATTGTGGGCTTCCTCCTCGTCACGGTAGAACGAACACATGAGCCCAGCGCCTTCCCCATTTCGCCATCTCGTCAGACGAGTAGAAGAACACGTCGATCCGATTGCCCTTGATGGCGCCACCCGTGTCGCCGGCTATGGCGTACCCGTAGCCTTCCACATAGAGCTTGCTGCCAAGCGGTATGACTTTTGGATCAACTGCCACCACGCCACGTCCGGACTTCATTCCCGAAGCCGTCATCCACGGATTGCCATCCGTCTCCTGAACCGTCGGGGAATAGGCAGTGGCCTCCATGTAGAACTCATTTGTCGCTCCACCGCGATAGACAGACGTTCCAACAGCCAGTGCGTCACCAGCCGGTGGTTTGAGCAAGGAGTCGGAAACCAGAACCCGCGATACCAGCGTACCGTCAACGTAGAGGAGGCAAAATATACGCTCGCGCACACCACCCGTACCGGGCTTCCACACGACCACCTGTCCTCTGGCTGCCGACTGCTCGGGCACATACCGGAGGTCATACGGGACCCGTTCGCGCACCGCTATCGTTCTCTCGCATGTCTGGACAAGCCTCACTGGGCCAACAGCTCGCGGCATATGCCATGACGACCCATCCCGCAACACTCGAGTCATCTGCTGATCGGGCGTCACCAATTCTACGCTGCCGCTCGTACCCTCCACCTCTACAGCTGCTCCCGAAGCGAGAACTATACCTGCCTCACTGGCGATCTGCACAGCATCCATGGACGCCGCCTGGTCCGCCGGAAGCCTCAGAAGATTCATCGACGAGGGCAATCGAGCCGACAGGAGCAATGCTCCGGAGATGATGGCTATCACAGCGACGGTCAGATGCCTCGTACGACCGGTCCTTACTTCGATGAGGTCTTCTCCAGCAACTCGCGTATGCGAGTCAGGTTTCGGTTGATCTCGCTGAGGACGGAAAGCACAGCTCCGTCACCGGCAAAATCGAACTGGTCGAACGAGGTTGTTGGAACCCCTGCTGAGACGGGCGAGTCCAGTACAGCTTGATTATCTGGCTGGCCAAGCTGGACGACGGCATCGACGAAGTACTCTTTGCGTGTGTCCTCGTCGGCTTCGGTACTGTTGACCTGAGAGATAAGAGATGCTCGTTGCAGCGCCGCCCGTTCGTCTGTGTCGCGCTCGCTGCCAAATACAGGGCTCAGGATGATCGTCGGAAAAGCATACCAGCTGTTGCCGCGACCGGTTGTGAGTCCCATGTATTCGCAGAATCCCATCAACGTTGCTGGGCCAATCTGCAGGAACCTTCCATGTTCATCCACAAACACCAGGATGCTCGACGCCGTGCCATGTCTCGGTAGCTTTCGAGTAGCGCCGATAGCGGCAGAAAGGCCCTGTCTGGCAAGCCTTACCCCTCGCGTCCAGCCAATCTGTTTCGCCAGCTCGGGGAAAAGGCCCCCGAAATCGACGTAGTCGTCCTCACGGAGCAGACGCGTGATGTACCACGCCTTGTCCGTCGCAAGCAGACCATAGGTCTTGTCGAGTTCACTGGAGTATGTCACCGTCTCCGCGTGACCAGCGACTATCTTGCGCTGTACAGCTCGCAGCGCTCCACGTACTGTCTTGATCTTCATCTGATAGGTTGTCTCCAGGGCCGACAGTGTATAATGTCAGTCTCACGATGTCAATCGCCTGCCTGCAGGAGGAACGTGGTCGACAGCTCGTACTGACCGGGTTCCCACTGTTCCACGAAGCCCTTTGCCTCGCGATCTTTGAAACATAGTTATGACGCAAGTATACTGGACACGAGCCCGCAAGCATGAACGAGCATATGAGAAGGAGCTGACAATGAAGATTGGAATAATCGGTCTGCCTCAAACGGGAAAGACCACGCTGTTCGGAGCACTGACCAGAGGGACTACTCAGGTATCACAGTCCAAGACGAACCTCGCGGCTGTCGGCGTGGCCGACACTGACCTGGACTATCTGGCCGGCGTCTTCAAACCCAAGAAGACGACGCCCGCGAGCGTCGAGTTTGCAGATGTTCCGGGTATACCCTCGGGTCAGGAAAACGCTTCACGACGCAATGAGCTGCTGAAAGACGTGAAGAATGTCGAGGCGCTGGTTGAGGTATTCGACGCGTTTACACAAGCACCTTCTGCCACAAGTCTCAGGGATCAGATAGAGAATTTCGAACTGGACCTTGCCCTGGTAGACCTGGAGATCGTGGAACACCGGCTCGAGCGCATGAGGAAAGAGAAGATGACGCCTGCCCTCGAAGGCGAACAGCGCCTCCTCTCAAGTGCCCAGTCATGCCTGTCAGGAGGAAAAGGGCTGCGCAGCCTTGGCCTCTCTGACGAAGACAAGAGCCTCCTCACTTCCTATGCGTTCATCACGTTGAAGCCGGTGATGTACGTCATCAACATCACTATGACCGACGAAACTGCGGCCAGAAACCTCGAGACCGACCTCACGGCTGCCGCCGGCCAGGTAGATGCGACGGTCATGGTGCTGGATGCAAAACTGGAACGCGAGATCGCCGAGTTGCCTTCTGCCGAGCAAGTCGAGTTCCTCCGAGAATTTGGTCTGTCCGGATCAGTCATTGATATATTCATCGGCAGAGCATATCAACTGCTCAAGCTGGAGACGTTCTATACTGCAGGAGAAGACGAGTGCAAGGCCTGGGTCATCGAGGCGGGTACACGTGCACGGGGCGCTGCAGGCAAGATCCATACGGATATCGCCCGCGGATTCATCGCGGCGGAAGTAATCTCGCTCGATGACTTTCGCAAAGCGGACAACTCCTTCAAGGTTGCCAAGGAGAAGGGACTCCTGCGGATAGAGGGAGAGAACTACGTCGTGAAGAACAAGGAAATCGCGCACTTCCGGTTCAACGTTTCACGCTGAGGGGACGATCTTCGCGGTCAGCCCCGGCCCTCGTGGTCGGGGCTTGCGCTTTCCTCAGATGAACGCCCCGGCCACGAGGTTGTTCAGTTCCAGGCCCTTCTGCGTGCATATGACTCTATCTTCCAGGACGCTGACAAGGTCATCGTCCACGAGTTGGGCAAAAACGTCACCGAAGACCACGCGCGCATCTTCCTGAAACAGATCGGTGAACGTCGAGAAATCGAGACCGGCGTGGGGCAATCGCATGCGCAGCATGGCATATTCGCCCTCCCGGGGACGACCCTGAAGTCGTTCTTCACTCTCCACCGGCAGCCTGTTCTGCTGGATGGCGACAAGGTATGATCCCATGTCGGCGACGTTCGTCCACCTTCTGCCTGACACGAATCCGGACGCTCCCAGACCGAGACCGACGTAGTCCGCGAACAGCCAATAGCCGAGATTATGCTGCGAGACAAAGCCGGGACGGGCGAAATTCGAGATCTCGTAATGCTCGAATCCGCTCGCCGCAAGCAGATTCCATCCCTCGCGCATCGTGGCCAGAACTGTGTCGTCGTCTGGCATGACTTCATGACCTTCAGCGATGGACGTGGCCAGTGGGGTGCCGGCAGCCAGAGTCAGGTTGTACCAGGAGATGTGCTCCGGAGAAAGCTCGATGGCGTGTCTCAGCGAAGCAATCTCTTCACCAGGCAAGGAACCAGGAAGTCCATACATGAGATCCAGAGACAGGTTATGAATCCCAGCATCCCGCGCCTGCTGAAAAGCTCGATCGGCCCCAGTTGAATCATGAAGGCGTCCCAGTCTCTTCAGCGAGCAATCGTTGAAGCTCTGGACTCCCACGCTCAGACGATTGATCCCCGCTCGGGCGTACGCCTGGATCCTCGCGGTATCAAGGCTGTCTGGATTGCTTTCCATAGTGATCTCGCAATCCCGCAGGGTTGGCATGACTGACCTGACCCCATCGATCAACCGCCGAAGCTGAAAGGGCTCCAACAAGGAAGGCGTGCCGCCGCCCACGTAGATGGACCGCACACCAAGGTCCTGTCGGTGCAACACCTCTGGCCACAAGCTCCACTCGGAAAGCACGGAATCCACGTACATGTCGGGAACATGGTCTACGCCTCCTGTCGACAGGAAGTCGCAATAGTTGCACCTTCTGCGACAGAAGGGAACGTGGATATAGACACCGACCGGTCTAGTCGTCCGACTCACGCTTGAGAATGGAGAGAAACGCCTCCTGGGGGATGCTCACCTTGCCGATCTGTTTCATCTTCTTCTTGCCCTCTTTCTGTTTCTCGAGGAGCTTCCGTTTTCGCGTGACGTCTCCGCCATAGCACTTGGCCAGCACGTCCTTGCGCAACTGGACAATGTTTTCGCGCGCTACGATCTTCCCACCGATCGCGGCCTGCAGCGCGACTTCGTACATCTGCCGGGGAACGTACTTCCGCAGCCGCTGCAGCATCGATCTTGCAATGTGCTGGACTTCATCTTCGTGCGCGATGAACGAGAGCGCGTCGACGGGCGTCCCGTTGACCAGGACATCGACCTTGGCGAGTCGTTCCTTGCGGTACCCCGCCAGCACATAGTCAAGCGTTCCATACCCCTTTGTGATCGACTTGAGCCGATCGAAGAAATCTGTGATGATCTCGGACAACGGGAGTTCGTACTCCAGGACTGCCCGCCTGCTCTCGGGGTAGGACATGTTGATGTAGATCCCCCTGCGCTTGTTGGTGAGTTCCATGACGTCTCCGATAGCGTCATGCGGCACCACAATCTCCGCTTTGACAAAGGGCTCCTCGATACGTTCGATCTCTCCCAGTGGGGGAAACTTCGAAGGACTGTCAGCAAGAACTTCCTCGCCGGTATTGCGCTTGATGACGCGATACCGCACGTTCGGAACGGTGACAATAATGTCCTGATTGTACTCCCGGCGGAGACGCTCCGTGATGACCTCGAGGTGCAGGAGTCCGGAGAACCCACACCGGAACCCAAAACCTAGGGCCCCCGACGATTCAGGTTCAAACGTGAGAGAAGCATCATTCAGCTGCAGCCGCTGCAGTGATGACTTGAGCCCCTCATAGTCGTTGGCATCGATAGGGTAGAGTCCCGCGAAAACCATTGGAAGCACCGGCCTGTATCCCGGTATGGGCTCTGCGGTCGGCTGAACTGCGCTGGTCACGGTATCCCCGATATGAACCTCGGCAGGAACCCGGATCACTGCGGCAAAGTAACCGACTTCCCCGGCTGTCAGGACATCTGTCACAACAGGTGTCAGCTCGAAGTACCCTACTTCGACGACATCGAATTCGCTGCCGGTGGACATGAACTGGATATGGTCACCCTTCTGGATGGTCCCTTCGAAAACCCTGATGTGAACGACCACGCCCTTATAGGTATCAAAGTGCGAGTCGAACACGAGACACTTGAGGGGGGCACCGGAATCGCCGGAAGGACTCGGAATCTTGTCTTCGATGATGCGAAGCAGCTCGTCGACCCCGAGCCCTGTCTTTGCGCTGACAAGTGACGCATCCGATGCATCAAGTCCGATGATCTCCTCGATCTCCCTCTTCGTCTCGTCCACGTCGGCATTTGGCAGATCGATCTTGTTCACCGCGATGATGATGGTGAGGTTGTGATTCAACGCGAGATACGTATTGGCCACAGTCTGCGCCTCGACACCCTGTGTCGCGTCGACGACCAGTACTGCCCCTTCGCAGGCGGCTATGCTGCGCGAGACTTCGTAGTTGAAGTCGACGTGGCCGGGTGTATCAATCAGATTGAACACCACCGGCGAACCGTCTCGTCCGGTATACGTCAGGCGGATGGGATGTGCCTTGATCGTAATGCCGCGTTCCTTCTCGATGTCCATCTGATCCAGGACCTGGTCACCCTTGTTTTTCAGAATGAAGCCGGCTCGCTCAAGAAAACGGTCGGCAAGCGTGGACTTGCCGTGATCAATATGGGCAATGATACAGAAGTTCCGTATGCTTTTCGGGTTCATGATTCCAGCCTACTGGGCTGGCACAAGCTCTTTCCGTGCTGACTCGAAGACCACCTTCTGACCGTCGCTCGTCACCACAATGGTATCGCCATGCTTGAACTCACCTTCCAGGATCCGATAGGACAGCTCGTTTTCCACTTCATGCTGGATCAACCTTAGGAGCGGCCGGGCACCATACTCGGGGTTGAAGCCCTTGCGTGCAAGATACGACACCAGCTCGGGGCTGAACTCAAGGTGCATGTCCTCTTCCTCGATCTCTTTGGTCACTCTCTTCAGCAGGATCGCTACGATCTTCTCAATGTCCTCGACCGACAATTGGTTGAATACGACAATCTCGTCGACCCGGTTCAG
Organism: Candidatus Cryosericum odellii; assembly: GCF_003570935.1. GTDB lineage: Bacteria > Caldisericota > Caldisericia > Cryosericales > Cryosericaceae > Cryosericum > Cryosericum odellii. The sequence continues at coordinate 14,215 of NZ_QXIU01000106.1, read as the reverse complement.
GAATTCCGGCTTGAAACTGTGCTTGAGTTCGTCCATCATGGATGCAGTGTGGGCTTCTGCCTCACCGCCCTCTCCGGGCAGCTTAAATCCGAGGCCACCCATCCGATTGAACCCGCCCCCGATGTTGCTCGTCATGATAATGACGGCGTTCCGGAAATCGATCGTCCTTCCACTCGAGTCGGTCAGACGTCCATCGTCCATAATCTGAAGCAGAATATCGAAGACGTCTGGATGGGCTTTCTCGATCTCGTCGAACAGGACAATGCTGAATGGG
>NZ_QXIU01000106.1:11671-13914 GCF_003570935.1 Candidatus Cryosericum odellii | reverse complement strand
ATGGGCTTCGTAGGATGTTTGAGTCCCGCACGAGAGCGCCTCAGGGCCTCTGCCATGAGGGCCACAGCCGGGTCCTGCCCAACGACTCTGGTTCGAAGAGCGTCCTCGAGGTGAAGCAGCTTTGCACGTTCATCCTCAGCAAGCCGCGCGGCTGGAATGTTAGTCCACAGAGCCACAACAGCGCGAATGTCATCCGGGCTCACTACTGCTTCCCGTGCAGCCGATGCCACAAACGAGCTTCCTTTCATCGTTTCGATCTTGTCGTGAACGTCCCGCTCCTGGTCTCGCAGACCCGCCGCCTTCTCGAACTCCTGATTGCGAATGGCGTCGTCCTTCTCCCGCTCGATCTTGTCGAGTTCATCCTGCAGTTGACGGTATTCGTCACTTGGAACGGTAGAAGCAAGCCTTACCTTGGCGCTGGCTTCATCCATGAGGTCGACTGCCTTGTCCGGCAGGAACCGGCTCGTGATGTACTTCACAGAGAGCCTGACGGCAGCTTCGATGGCCGCGTCCGTAATGGTTACCTGATGGTGAGCCTCATACCTGTCGCGCAGCCCCTTCAGGATTTCGATCGACTCGGGTACGGTGGATTCACTAACGACGATTGGTTGGAACCGACGCTCGAGCGCCGGGTCCTTCTCGATATATTTGTGGTACTCTCCGAGTGTGGTCGCTCCAATCGTCTGAAGCTCGCCTCTCGACAGCGCCGGCTTGAGGATGTTGGCCGCATCGATAGAACTTCCTTCTGCAGACCCGGCCCCCACAACGTTGTGCAACTCGTCGATGAACAGAATGACAGTGTTGCCAGCCGTCTTCATCTCGGCCAGAAACTTCTTCATCCGGTCCTCGAATTCGCCACGGTATTTGGTCCCCGCCACAAGGCTTGGGATATCGAGCGAAATGACACGCTTGTTCTTGAGAAGTTCAGGTACTTCGCCCGCAACGATTTTTCGTGCCAGCCCCTCGACGATGGCTGTCTTGCCTACGCCCGGGTCACCGATGAGAACAGGATTGTTTTTGGTCCGCCGCAACAATATCTGGAGCAGTCTCTCAGTCTCCTTGTCACGACCGATGACCGGGTCGAGTTTTCCCTGACGAGCCATCTCTGTCAGATCGCGACTGTACTGGTCAAGCGTCGGCGTCTTGGTGCGCTGCCGCGGCTGGTGACCTGGGCGAGGAGGCTCCGTCGTGTGCTCGGTTCCACGCAACGAGAGAACTGTGTTCACAAGCTTCGAAACGTCGACACCTTCATCCTCCAGACTTCGAACACCCACACCGCCACCCTCGTGAACGATCGCCAGCAAGATGTGTTCCGTTGAGATATACCCGTCTCCGAGGTTGATAGCCTCGCGTTCAGCCAGGTCAAGGACCTTCTTTGCCCTGGGCGTGAGGATGATCTCATCATTTCTGCCGAGGAAGTTGTTATGCTTGACCCCTCGCACCTGATCGGAAACATAGTCGACCAGTTTGTGAAGATCAATGCCACTGGCAACCATGGCCTCATACGCTATACCTTCTTCCAGCTTGGCAAGACCAATCAGGAGATGGTCGGTGTCAAGGAAGTCGTTACCCAGCGAGCTGGCCGACTCCTGTGCCATCCATACGGCCTTTTGAGCACGTTCTGTCAAGTTTGCCCAGTTCATGGAATAATGCCTCCGTTCCCGGCACTGCCTGTGACGCAAAGGAGAGCCGGACCCCTGCATATCTGTTTCTAAGATAGTTTACCGCGCCCATGGCTTTCGTCAAACAGCCGACTGTGGCGGGAGCAGACCAGCATCGTGGTTTGACTTGTTCTGCCACCGTATGTAGAATTCACAGAGTAGACTCTTGGTGGCAAAGGGGGATGCTATGGATGACAAGGCCGACGCAGGAATTACACCGCGTGACTGGTGTGCAGAACTGACAGCTCGCATCCCGAATTTTGTGGGCTATCAGAGCAAAGACCAGCGTCGTACTGCTGATAAGATGGTGCGAGATACCATGGTGTTGAAGCTGGACGACCTGAGGGAAATCCTTTCCGACGTCATCGAGAAGGCAAACGACGCAGAAACGTCGGTTGTCGATGACATCTCCAAGATACTTCGAACAATGAACGAGCTGCGCGACAAGATAGAGTTTCTTGGATATGGTGATGCGACATTCTTCACCGATGAACAGCTCAACCCTGATTTCTTGTCGAGGGTCTATCAACTGGAAACACAGATATACGATAGTCTTGATGAACTCGAGACTGCGTTCGAGTC
>NZ_QXIU01000106.1:9637-11616 GCF_003570935.1 Candidatus Cryosericum odellii | reverse complement strand
GCATCCATGTCTGCTCTTCGCGGGACTCTGCGTACCGTCACTCCGTGTCGACAACCAGGAGGCACCACTTGACCACGGAACACGCTAACTTACCGGTGGAACACGCCAATTTACCCAGGCATCATGCTCGTCCGCGGCTTAAGGCCGTTCTCGGATGGCTTCTCGTCGCGATATTGGCAATCGGAATTGCGGGGACTGCCTTTGTCGTTCTCCTTTTTGCACACTACTCCACTCAGGTACCCCCCGTCGGCTCGCTGTTCATCCAGACGCCGATGGCTTCCCAGGTATTCGACCGCAATGATAACCTTCTCTCATCAGTATACTTTGCTGAGAACCGCCTGCCCAAACAGCTCTCAGATATTTCGGAGATCACGATCAAAGCGCTCATCGCCTCGGAGGACGAGCGATTCTTCAGCCACGGAGCCGTCGATTTCCGCAGCATCATAGGAGGACTCCTTATCGATCCACTTCTCGGGCGGGGTATTCGTGGCGCGAGCACACTTACCCAGCAGTTGGCACGTCAGGCCATTCTCCATGACACTGGCGTCACGGTAGCACGGAAGGTCAAGGAGATCATCGTTGCATACAGGCTTGAAAAGCAGTACACGAAAGAGGAGATCCTGAACATGTACCTCAACTACGTGTACTTCGGTAATGGGTTGTATGGCATCGAGGCAGCAGCACTCGGGTACTTCGGCGTGCATGCACTGAACCTTGATGCAGCTCAGGCCGCAATGATCATCGGCGTTCTCCCTGCTCCATCTGCGTACAACCCATACGTCGACCTGAAGCAGGCCACCCAACAGCAGCAACTTGTGCTGGACAAGATGGTGCGCAACCACTACCTGACACAAAAACAAGCTGACGCAGCAGCGACCGAGAAGCTCACCCTCAAGAATGGCATGCGGTCCCCCTATGGGAGCATCGGGTGGTTCGTCGACTACGTGAAGTCTATCGTCCAAGCCAAGTATGGCGCTGATATGCTGTATCAAGGGGGGCTGCGCATCTACACGACGATCGACCCCAAACTCCAGACAGCGGCGCTGTCAGCCGTCCAGAAGGTCTGGGACCAGGCCAAGAAAGACAAGGTGTTTGTCGAGAGCGACCGTGATTCCCTTGGGGTTTTCCAACCCCAGGTAGGCATGGTGAGCGTCGACCCGAGGACTGGATATATTCTGGCTATGGTAGGCGGAACCAACTACGACGAGACGAACTTCAACCGTGTGCTGGCACCTCGACAACCAGGTTCAACGTTTAAGATCTTCGACTATACCGCAGCATTCGACAATGGCGTAACCTTCCCATCCGAGATTGTCGCTTCGCAACCCACGGATTTTGGCGGCTGGAGTCCCCCGGAATGGCTNNCTGAAACCATATGTGTCTCTCTCCATCGGCAGCTTCGAGATCTCGCCCCTGGAAATGGTCGAGGCATACTCGACGATCGCCAATGGAGGAGTCCGCATCACGCCCTATCCAATTCGGCGCATCGAAACACAGGACGGCACGATGATCGAGAAGCACAACTTCGCTGAAACCCGGGTCGTACCAACCTCCACTGCCTGGCTTGTGCAGACAATGATGAGGGGCGTATACGCGAACACACCCAACGCGTATATCAGCGGACTGCAGGCAGCCGGGAAAACCGGTAGCACCAACGATTGGCACGACGCCTGGTACGATGGCTTCACTCCCGAACTCTGCACTGTGATCCACATAGGAAACGACGCTACGCGGGCAAACATGTCAGCCATCCGGAACGCAGGCTCACGGTTTCCGGCCATGACCTGGAAAGCGTACATGCAGGAGGCTATCAAACTTCAGAAACAAACAAGCTTTGGCCCCAAACCCGATGGAGTGTCGGTACGCATAATCTGTGACGCCTCAGGATTACTCGCTACCGACGCCTGTCCCATATCCTTGACGCACTCCTCGTACTTTCTGTCGAGCCACGTACCCACGCAGACATGCACGGTTCATCC
>NZ_QXIU01000106.1:0-9564 GCF_003570935.1 Candidatus Cryosericum odellii | reverse complement strand
GGTGAACTCAGTGTGACCGCATTTCCAGAGCAGTTCAAGGTCGGACAGCAAATGACGCTCAGTCTCGACGTGGCCCAGCAGGCCGGGTCAGCCGCGGTATCATTCGACGTGTATATCGGAGGATCACTCGTCACTTCAGCTTCATCGCTGCCCGCGACAGTGGCCTATGTGCCGACTCTGGCAGGCCCTCTGGAAATCGCGATCGTGGGCCGATCGGCTACACTTGATACCGTGTTTCAAGCAGCGTCCACCGTCCAGGTGCAACCCTAGAGCTCAGACCTTCCCTCTCAGGTGCGGTCTTGACGCCCCGCGTATGCAGAGGCTCCCGGTTCCGACGCGATGCGTACGTGTGGAGATGGACATGATAACGCTCCTTCACGAGATCCTCCTCCCCCGAGGATGTTGTTGTATCCGAGAGGTGTATTGGCCAGGACCGACTGGATAAGATCACCAAAAGAAGACAGCAACTGGTGATCAAGAAACCGTGGCAGCTGCGCCTCCGTTTCTGATGAGTTGACGACCTGATCGTTCCTCTCCACTTTTACGTGAGTTGACACGGTCTATGCGGAAAGCTGGACAATTCCCGATATGTATGAAACCAGTGACTCAGTCGATTCGTTTTCTCTATTGACTGCGAATACTAAAAGCATAAGATACTTAGCACCTAAGGAGGTAAAAAATGAAAACAGATTTGAGAGGTAGAGATTTCATTAGCGTACTCGACTTTGACCGAGAGGAATTGGAAACAATTCTTGACGTTGCCAAGTGGCTCAAAATGAGAAATGCCGTGGGTGAGCCACAGGCAGAAATCCTCAAAGGAAAGGTTTTGGGATTGCTTTTTGCATCGCCTTCAACGAGAACTCGACTTTCTTTTCAAACAGGGATAGTTCAGCTTGGGGGGTCTGCTCAGGTCTATAATCCTGAGGAATTGCAGCTTTCCCATAAGGAGTCATGGAAGGATACTGCCGAAATGATTTCCAGATTCTTGGACGGTTTTGCAATTCGTCTCTACAATCTCAAGGCCCAGATGGGTGCAGAAACATATGAATATGGAGATGCTAGAGAGGTCTTAAGAGGAATAGCTGAATATGCGAATATACCTGTGATTAATATGCTTGATGACAAGGAGCACCCCTGTCAGATCATGGGTGATATCCTTACGATGACGGAAAAATTCGGTGGGTTGGAAGGAGCTCGAAAGAAGAAGATCGTTATGTCATGGGCATATGATGAGAGGGCAAAATCAGCAGGAGTTCCTCAGACCATGATCGCTGCAGGTTCCACGCTTGGACTGAATATTACTCTTGCCTATCCTGACGAGCCAGGACTTTACGATCTTGATAGCGAATATGTTGAATTTGCAAAGAAGGCGGCAACAGAAAGTGGCGGTTCTCTCACGATCGAGCATGACATTTGGAAAGCATCAAAAGACGCCGATGTTATCTACGCTAAATCTTGGGCCAGGAATCCCGACAAACATGCTGAAGTGGGTAAGAAATACAAGGATGATTGGTGCATTTCGCATGAGCATTTTAAGGTCGCCAGTAAGAATGCCGTGTATATGCATTGTCTTCCTGCCCGCAGGGGTTTTGAAGTTACTGACCTCCTTATTGATGACCCAAAGATCTCTATTGTTAATGATGAGGCAGAGAACAGGCTTCATGTTCAAAAAGCAATCATGTCCTTGACGATGAGATAATTCTAGAGAAGATCTAAGAAAACAGAATTCATCATGGGAAAGAGACAGATTAGGATTTTTGCATTTGGTGGCAATGAAGTTGCCCCTGTTGGCTTAGTTGATGAAAGTGGAAAAGCAATTATCCCCGATATTGCTTTGCAATGGAAAAGAACAAAGGAAACCTGCGAGCACATAGCAAACATTGTGAATTCCTTTCCTGAAGATGATTACATTCTTACGCACGGTAATGGTCCTCAGGTAGGCAATGTTCTTCTTCGCTCAGAGTATTCAAGGCCCATACTTCCTCCTCTTCCCCTTGATGTGTGTGGGGCAGATACTCAGGGTTCGATGGGGTATATGCTGGCACAGATTCTTGCAAACCAGCTGAAGACAAAAGGCATCAAGAAACAGGTTGTCAGCATTGTAACACAGGTTGTCGTTGGTAAAGATGACCCTGGCTTCCAGAATCCTACAAAGTTTATTGGCCCATCTTATTCAAAAGCGGAAGCAATGGAAAGAGCTCGTACAGATGGGTGGGTCGTTAAACTATACAAGAAAGACGACACAGGCAACGAGATCTGGAGAAAGGTTGTCCCATCGCCTGTACCCCTTGACGTAGTTGAAATTGATCTCGTTGAAGCAGCGCTTGAAAAAGGAATGGTCCCGATAACAGTTGGTGGTGGTGGTATCCCTGTTGTCTTGGAAGAACCTGACGAAAATGGTGTCTATCACAGCAACTATGGCTTCACTTTTGAAGATGGTAAAGATTCGAAGATTTACAGGGGGGTTGAAGCAGTGATAGACAAGGATCTTGCCTCCGCTTTGCTTGGTACGATGCTTCTAAAGAGAGCAAAGGAAAGGGGGGAAGATGTTGATGTCACACTGACCGTATTTACGGGAGAAGATGGTGCCAAGCTTCACTATCAGAAGCCTGATCAGGTTGATCTGAGACATTTGACCCTTGAAGAAGCAAAGAGATACTATGCTGAAGGGCATTTCCCTGCTGGCAGTATGGGGCCGAAGATTCTTGCAACTATTAAGTTCCTTGAGGGCGGCGGCAAGAAGGCTTACATTTCCTTGACTTCGAAGTATCTTGAAACGCTCGAAGGAAAAGCTGGGACAACGATCGTTAGAGAATAGTATTGTCCAGGGAGGTGACAATGGACCTTTATGGCAAAGATCTAATTACTACGCAGGACTGGGGAAAGGAATGGCTTGATGAAGTTCTTGCCCTCGCAAAAGACATGAAGAAGCATAGGTATGAAGAGCCATACACTGAGATCCTCAAGTACAAGACTTTCTTCATGTTCTTTTATAACCCTTCGGTGAGGACAAGGCAGTCTTTTGAAGCGGCGGCCACAGAACTTGGAGGACATGCTCAATTTCTCGAGCCAAAAGCAATGAGATTGAAGTCAAAAGATAAAGCAGGCGAAACGATAGAGGATGCAGCAAATATCATGTCCAGATACGGTGTCGGTCTTGGAATAAGGATTCTTGAAGATGCTGTTGAGCAGTACGGCGATGGCGAAGCATTGCTTAGAGAATATGCGAAATATGCATCAATTCCCATTGTTTCAATGGCTCATGATAAGTATCACCCCTGCCAGGGACTTGCAGACCTTATGGGGTTGCAGGAACATATGGGAGATGTCAAGGGCAAGAAGATAACTGTGATGTGGGGGTATTCCTCAATGGTGCGTTCCTGGAGCTCCGTTCAGGAAGATATCCTCCTTCTTCCAAGATATGGAATGGACCTCACTGTGGCATATCCTGAAGGTTTTGATCTTGATCCGGAAGTCATTGAGACAGCAAAGAAAAATGCTGAGAAAGCTGGAGCAAAGTTTGAAATGACTCATGACAGGTTTGAAGCAGTCAAGGGTGCTGATGTTGTCTATTCAAGGAACTGGATGAGTCCAAAGAGATATGTTATTGGCAAAGAAGAAGACCAAAAATCCGCCCTTCAATACAAGGATTGGAGGTTCACGTCAGAGCTCGATAATTTGACGAACAAGGCCTATTATATTCACCCTATGCCGGTTGATAGAGGGAATGAAGTGGACGATGAAGTAGCAAGTGGCCCTCGTTCAATCATTTACGATATTGGAGAAAACAGGCTCCATGCCCAAAAGGCAATAATGGCCCTCACGATGGCACGTGGATGGAAGTAGCCTGCCCTGACTCCAAGATGTGTTGGGCATCATGGCATGTGCCTTTGCGCCACAACTCTTTACCGGGCCTTGAAGAGCGGTTTCTTACCAACCGTGTTCCGAGAAAGACTCAGGCAGTAAGGAAAATCTCGCAAAACGGAAGGTAAAGAACCCAGAAGTACGATCCCGGATTAAATATCCATCGATGATAGGCCAGCCACGGCAGCAACGAATGATCTGGGCGGGTGAGGCAACAACCTCGCCCGCCTTTCTGTTAAGGAGGAATAATGTCTTCAGTTCTTGGGCTGAAATGCATGAAGTGCGGACGTGAATATGACCCTTCCACAACCCGCTATGTCTGTCCCACCTGTGGTAACGACGGAATCCTCGAAGTCCTGTATGACTACGATCGGGTCCGAAGGATCCTCACCAGGGAACAGCTGGAGAATGACCGCGACCTCTCGATGTGGAGATATCTCGCGCTCCTGCCTGTTGAGGGACGTCCTGCGTCGCTGACACTCCAGATCGGCTGGACGCCGCTGTATGCAAGCAAACGTGTTGGTCCTCAACTAGGACTGTCCCATGTGTGGTTCAAAGACGACGGACGCAATCCAACAGCCTCACTGAAAGACAGGGCCTCCGCCATCGCCATCGCCAAGGCAGACGAACTTGGCGAGCACATTATCACAGCCGCAACGACGGGTAACGCAGGTTCCAGCCTTGCGGGGCTTGCCGCGAATGCAGGAGTCGCCGCATACATCTTTGCGCCTGCCTCCGCGCCTGCGGGAAAAATAGCGCAGTTGCGAGTATTCGGCAGCCATCTGTTCCTTGTCGATGGCAACTACGACCAGGCATTCGACCTGTGCATGGAGGCAACGGAACGATTTGGCTGGTACAACAGAAACACGGCCTTCAACCCCTACATGGTCGAGGGCAAGAAGACTGTCGCCCTTGAGGTCGCCGAGCAGATGCGTTTCGAAGCACCAGACAAGGTCATCGTCTCAGTTGGGGATGGCTGTATCGTCTCGGGTGTCGCAAAGGGATTCCACGACCTGTTGACCCTCGGACTCATTGACCATATGCCCCAACTCATAGCGGTCCAGGCTGAAGGTTGTGCTCCGATCGCACAGGCAGTTATCTCCGGCGAACCGGTCACCTACCTGGAGAATCCAACATCGTGCGCTGACAGTATCGTGGCCGGCATTCCGCGTAACCACCTCATGGCGGTACGCGACATCAGGTCGAGTGGCGGTCTGGCGGTTACTGTCTCAGATGACGAAATCATCGACGCCATAGGGTTTCTGGGCAGGAACGAGGGTATCTTCGCTGAACCGGCCGCTGCCGCTTCCGTGGCTGCGCTGCGCAAGTTGGCCAACAGCGGTGACCTGCACCAGGAGGACCGCATCGTTGTCCTCATCACCGGCAATGGCCTGAAAGACGTTCAGAATGCGCTCAAGGTGAAGGGCACGAGTATGACGATACCACCGCGTATCAATGCAGTGGTACAGGCGATCGAAGAAGGGTTCTGATCGTCGACGTCGGTCATGAATCATTTTTGCAAATAGCTGCGTTGCTTTTTAGCCGCCAGACAGTAGAATTCAACATGAAGACTGAAGTCGTAGGAAGGAGATACCGATGCTGAGCCTGGAACTGATTCGTCAGCATCCTGACCTCGTGAAGGCCGGGATAGCAACAAAGAACGAGGGGTCGGAGATGATCGACGAGATCCTCGAGGTCGACCGTGAGAGGCGAGACCTGCTCCAGAAAGTGGACAAGCTCAAGCATCTCCGCAATGAAGCCAGTGAGCAGATCGCCACACTCAAGCGCTCCAAGCTGGATGCTTCAACCGCCATCGCTGAGATGAAAGACGTCGGCTCACACATCGCGGAGCTGGACGACCGCGTGAAAGTGGTCGATGCGCACCTTCGGACCTTGCTGCTCTGTATCCCAAACCTGCCTGAAGCGTCGGTCCCCGTCGGCAAGAGCGACAAAGAGAACACCGTCGTGTTTACGTGGCATGAGAAGCCGACCTTCACATTTGTTCCAAGACCTCATTGGGAGATCGGAGAATCTCTGGGCATCATTGATTCTGCTGCGGGCGCAAAGATTTCCGGGTCGCGCTTCTATGTTCTCAAGGGACTGGGGGCCAAGCTCGAGAGATCTCTCATCTCATGGATGATCGACGTACACGTCCAGGAAGAGGGATATACGGAGATCCTCCCGCCCTATCTGGTCAATCGGGAGTCGATGACGGGAACCGGACAACTGCCAAAGTTTGCGGACGATCTTTACCATACGGACACCGACGACCTGTTCCTCGACCCGACGGCCGAGGTTCCAGTGACCAATATGCTCAGGGACGAAATTGTCCGTGAAGAAGATCTGCCCATCAAGTATGTCGCCTACACAGCGTGCTTTCGAAAAGAGGCCGGTGCCGCGGGCAAGGACACCCGGGGGATCATCCGCGTCCACCAGTTCAACAAAGTCGAGATGGTCAAGTTCGTCAAGCCGGAAGATTCATATCATGAACTTGATCTGCTCATTGAGAACGCCGAAGGCATTCTGAAGAAGTTGGACCTTCCATATCATCGCAGCAAGATGTGCACCGGCGATCTTGGCTTCGCGGCGGCAATGAAGTTCGACCCCGAGGTCTGGATGCCCGGCCAGGACCGATATGTCGAGATAAGCTCCTGCAGCAACTTCGAAGACTTTCAGGCGCGCAGGGCAAACATCCGGTACCGTACCAAAGATGGCAAGATCGCATTCGTCCACACCCTCAACGGCTCAGGGCTCGCTGTGGGGAGAACGATGGCTGCGATTCTGGAAAACTACCAGCAGGAAGACGGCAGCGTGAAAGTGCCGGATGCATTGATTCCATACATGGGAACAGACGTTATCCGCTGACGAGGACTCGCCAAGTACGAAATCCCCGGTTACGAGCCTCTGGCTCGTTTTGACAACCAGGGGTTGTCCTGTAGACTTGTTTCAGAGCGTGGAGGGGTGGCCGAGCGGTTGATGGCACCGCACTTGAAATGCGGCAAGGTTAACGCCTTCGGAGGTTCAAACCCTCTCCCCTCCGCCATTGTATTTGCCCAGAAGTGCCCTGTCGGGCAGACCGACAATACAAACGGGAGGCGTACGTGGGAGTAGTCTCTAGCCTGGACCTTGTCATTGTGACCGGCCTGAGTGGCGCCGGCAAGACGAAGACCATGGGTTACCTTGAAGATCTTGGGTACTACGCCATGGACAATCTCCCGATTTCTCTTATGAGCCAGTTTCTGGACCTCGCCTCACAAACCGATGGTAGAATCAGCAAGATAGCGGTTGCCCTCGATGTGCGCAGTTCAGGGTTCAAGACCCAGTTTCATTCTATGCTCCAGCGGCTTAGAGCGCGCGATGTTCACCCTCGTGTGATCTTCTTGGACGCATCATCCCGAGTTCTGGTGAACCGCTTCTCCGAGACACGCAGACGCCATCCACTTCCCGGAAGCACTGTCTCCGAAAGTATCAGGAACGAGAGGGAACTGCTTGCAGAGGTGCGTGACCTGTCAAGTGTCATCATCGACACCACCGATCTCACCGTTGCCGAACTGAAGGACCGCGTTCGCGNNTCCTTTGGCTACAAGAACGGCCTGCCGATCGACCTGGATCTTCTCTTCGACGTTCGCTTCCTGCCCAACCCATACTACGACGAACATCTCGCGCATCGGACAGGCTTCGACAAAGGGGTCATTCTCTATGTCCTTCGCGAGCCTTACGCCCGGGAGTTTTTCACTCGCCTTGCCGACTTCGTCGACTTTGTGCTCCCGCGTTACCAGGAAGAAGGAAAGAGCTACCTGACGGTCGGCATCGGATGTACAGGTGGCAGACACCGCTCTGTCGTGATCGCGAACATGCTTTACCACCACCTCAAGCCACAGGCGAAGGCGGTACACGTGTTCCATCGGGACCTCCAGAAGTGAAGGGACACAGACAGGCACTCTGGTACTGGCTCGTTCCCGGCATTCGCGTCAAGAGATACCTCTTGCTGTTTGTTATGGGGACAGCGCTTCTTGTTTTCGCAATCAACGGACTACTTCAGACGCCGGGCACGTCATGGCTGCTGAACCTGCGGCCGTCCGTTCAGCACGTGTTTCGCCGTTTCCTCCCTTCCGGTGCAGTCTCTGCAGTCTTCGGGGTCCTGTGCGGTATTGTCGTGATAGTGTCTACCTGGCTCATGGTCCTGGCGGCGGCCCTTCTGGCTCGTTCGCTGCTGGCTGCCATCACTGGGTCCATTCCCAGGGAATCTGTCGCACGGACGATCTACCGCTACCGCAAGGCCGAGTCTCTTCCCCGTGTCGTCGTGATCGGTGGGGGAACCGGCATCAAACCAATTATCGAGTCACTCCGAACAGAGAACGTCAAGCTCACGACGATTGTCACGATGGCAGATAGTGGGGGAAGTACCGGACGCCTCCGTGAGGCCACTGGAATGTTGCCTCCGGGCGATTTCCGGAACGCTCTCATCGCCATGGCAGGTGAGTCGACACGCAGTGCCCGCCTCCTCGCCTATCGTTTCCCAGAGCAGATCGAAGGAATCGGCGGTCACAACATCGGGAATCTCATGATCGCTGCTCTGAGCGACATCAAGGGAAATTTCGGCGATGCAGTACAGGAACTGTCGGAACTTATGCAATTGCCTGGCCGGGTTCTGCCGATGTCTCTGGACAATATTTCATTGCGGGCACACTTCACTGATGGTACGACGATCGACGGCGAAGACCAGGTTCCCCTCCAGGGCAAGACAATCGACACCATCGAAGTCCTGCCGCCTCATGCTAAGCCCTTTGTCCCCGCGCTCGAAGCGCTGTCTCAGGCGGACTTTATCATCATCGGCCCTGGTTCCCTCTTCACAAGCCTGATACCACCACTATCCATCGAGGCGACCGCCGACACGATCGTACGCTCTTCAGCCACGAAGGTACTGGTCGTGAATGCGATGACCGAGCGAGGAGAAACGGAGGGTTACACTGCGGGAATGCACCTTCACAAGGTTGAAGAGGTCCTTGGACGGTCTTGCATCGACATGATCCTGCTGAGCACCACCCCTATCCCTGCCGAGACGCTGGAGCGGTACGCTTCCGCCGGGGTCAACCCTGTCTCCAATGATCTCCCAAGAAGTCAGCATCCACGGGTCGTCGAGGCTGACATCTGCTCAACCGCCGATGGCCTCGTTCGCCACGACCCAGGCAAGCTTCGCATCATACTGAGGTCGCTCCTCGGACTGTAAACGCAAATGGCGACGATTGAGTTCCTCAAACAGGAACTGGCAGGGCTGCCTTCGACTGATCCTCTGCTTGAACTGTCCGGAGCCCTCTACGGTGGGAGTTCTTTGGTCCTGCGCCATGGGGGAGCGCTGTCGATCTCTTTCACGTCGAAGAGTCCCTTTATCATGCGCTACGTGCTTTCTCTATCCTCCCATGCACTTGCCAATTGGCAACCCAGGCAGGCACTTCTCTCGAGAGCCGGTCATAAACTCAGTTTCAGCGTCGACCTTACTCCCGTTCAGGCACAGCAACTGTTCTCTGGACTCAGTCCACTGGAGCCCGCTCAACTTGAGCGGCGTCTTCGGGGAAAACGCGCGGCGGCTGCATTCACCAAAGGCTTCTTCCTCATCTCCGGGTATGCCGCTGTGCAAGGGACACATCTGGAATTCAGCTGCTCCCTGCCTGTGGGACGCCGGCTCGTCGAACGCTCGCT
>NZ_QXIU01000105.1 GCF_003570935.1 Candidatus Cryosericum odellii | reverse complement strand
GGACTGTCTCGGCTGTATGCCGGTGCGGTCCCAGTGTTGCCCGGGTCCCTCGAGCCGAACGTGGAGGAGTTCCTCCGGCTCTATGAGGGACGTTTTCGTTTTGTACGCATGCCTGCGCCGGTCTTGCTGAAAGAAGACATTGGGACAGTCATCCTGGCCGACACGATTGTCGCAGCCCGTCTCGGTGAGTACAAAGAGGTCCTCTCACTCCCTGGGGTAAGGCTGGTCGCCTATGACCATCATGAACCAAACTCCGCGAGCCTGGCACATATTGACGAGGGACATATCCGGAAGTGTGGAGCGACCGCGTCGCTTGTGACCGCCGTGCTCCGCGAGCAGCTGGTTCCCGTGAACCCGGACGAGGCTACACTTCTTGCGCTTGGCATCTATGAGGACACGGGCTCGTTGCTGTTCCCCGAGACGACGGCATTCGACGTCGAACAGGCAGCCTATCTGCTCAAGGCTGGGGCGAGTCTTTCCATGGTCGCCCGCTATGTCACCACCTACCTGGCTCCGGGGCAGCAAACAGCTCTCGAGAACGCGCTGAACAGTACACAGGTCAGGACAGTGGCTGGAGCACAGATAGCTTTTGCCATCGTGCATGCAGAGCGGAACGTCGGCAACCTCTCGGTCATCGTCAACCGACTGGCTCAGATCATCAAGGCAGAAGCGTTGTTTCTCATCTACCAGACACCCCAGGCGCTCTACGTTCTCGGGCGCAGTGATCGCCTGCTCAACGTCGCAGAGTTGCTTGCTCCTCTGGGGGGAGCAGGTCGGATCCATGCAGCAGCATCCATCCTGCGAGATGGAACCACTGCTGAGATCGCACAGGAGCACATTGTTTCCGCGATAACCGCGAGGCATGCCCAGTGGCACCAGGTCGTCCGCGATATCATGACGCCCCATCCCGCGACAGTTTCCCAAGACCGGTCCGCCGAACAAGCCTTACAGACAATGGTGAATCTTGGGTTCTCGGTGCTGCCGGTCGAACGTGATGGCCGAATTGTCGGTGTCGTGTCCAAGAAGGCCCTCGAGAAGACTTCCCTCACGCGACTCCAGCAGAAGCCTGTGCATTACTTCCTGAATACGCGCATTGCGGCCGTTCCCCTCACTGCAACCGTCGAGGAGCTGATACAGGCGTTCGGTACATATAACACAGGCCTCCTGCTAGTGATGGAAGAGGACTGCCTTCTGGGCGTCGTGTCGAGGTCCGATGTCCTCCACTACCTCAACAGCACGGCACATCCACAGAATGTCGTGGGGACAGCAGGCGTACGAGTCATCGCGCGTTCCGACCTCGATCGGCTGGGCGGAGGCGACACGGCTGCGACACTGGCCAGAATTGGTCAGATTGGCGATGCGGAGGAAAACCGCGCCTATCTAGTCGGCGGCTCGGTACGCGACGTCCTCCTTGGCAGGGTTCCCAACGATTTCGACATTGTCACGGAGAAAGACGTCTCGGGCGTTGCCGCGGCAGTCGCCAAGTCGTTTGATACCAACGTGATTTCTTATGGGCGCTTCATGACACACAAGGTTCGTATCCGAGAGCGGGACTACGATTTTGCAGCTGCTCGCCTCGAGTACTACGACTTTCCAGGTTCGTTACCCACGGTTGCTCCTGCATCATTGATGAAGGATCTGCTGAGGAGAGACTTCACCGTGAATACTCTTGCCATGTCCCTTTCAGAGAGCGATTTCGGCACCGTGGTGGATGCTACCGGAGGGCTCCGGGACCTCGAAACACGGACCATCCGGATGACGTATCCCGACAGCTTTATCGAGGACCCTGCGCGGATACTGCGCGCCGTGGCAGCTCAGACACGTCTGGGTTTCGTTCTCGAGGACGGCACCCGTGAGAAGGCGAGGGAAGCTCTTGAGCTCGGGCTCTTGAATGTCCGGCGCAACAAACGGGCGCAGGACGAGTTCAAGGAACTGCTCTTGGGCAGCAAGAGCGTCGCATGCGTCAAGGCGCTTTGCTTACTCGGATGTGGGCTCATTGGTCTTCCGCTCGTTCCGCCGCGGGCCGCAAAACTCCGACTCCTGTCCGCGCTCGACGAGGGTCTCCACGCGGCCGTGAACGGGATGGGGGCTCCTCCGTGGGTTGCGCCGCTTCTCGTGTGGCTGGGCAGCATTCCTTCTGGAGAATTGCAGGAGGTCCTCAAGGACTTCGGATTGAGCGATCGATTGGCTTTGGCGTGCCGGTCATGGCAGCAAAAGGAACGGACACTGCGCCGCCTTCTCGAGCAAGGAACATGTAAGGTGAGCAGTGTAGCAGAGGAACTTGAGGGCATCCCCTTGCCTATTCTCTCGGTTCTGGAGGGCCACCTCGCCGGATTGGAGACCACCGGACCCCGCGACCTCCTCATGACAGTCCTTTCACGGATGGACGAGCCGCCGCTGGCCTCAGGTGAGGACGTCGTGAGCCTCGGTATTCCCGAAGGACGACAGGTCGGACTGCTCCTCGACCAAGTGCGACGCCTCCAGCTGGACGGTATGATCGGCTCCAGGGAGGAGGCTGTGGCGTACCTATGCGCGCTGAAAGGTTGACGCACAGCCGTCCCCGCCTATAATAAAACCCGCGCAGGCCCTTTCCTGACGTGCGCACAACACTGGGGCCCATAGCTCAACGGTAGAGCAGGTGGCTCATAACCACTTGGTTCTTGGTTCGAATCCAGGTGGGCCCACCATGTGTGTTGTGACAGGAGACGGCAGCTCCTGCAGTCTCTGTACAAACCAACGCTCCAACTCCTCTTCGCGGAACCGCGACTTGTCGCATTTGGAGCACGAGTAGTAACCCTACTTCCCTCCATTCCCTTTCGAATTGCTCGCTGTCATCACAAACGGGCGGACCATGCTTCTATTCCATTTTGTCACGGGATCAAAAGTTCAGCCTGCTATTGAATACGCAGAAAGAAGGATAATATGGTCTTGGAACAAATGATAAATTGTCATGCAAGGGGAAAACATGGAAAACTGGCAGGAACAAGTACGTGCGCTGTTCGGTAGCGCTCAGGGAAAATTTGGGGTCTATGCCGCAACAGCAACAACTCCCCTATTTGAGTATCAGGCTTCGAGCATATTCCCGTCGGCAAGCACCATCAAGGTGCTCATCATGGCCGAGCTTCTTCGACAGGTAGAAGCAGGAACTCACTCGCTTTCCGAACATCCTGCCCTCCCGACGGCTCCAACAGGTGGATGCGGCATCCTCGAGTTCCTCAGTTCCGATTATCGCCCTGACCTTATGGATCTTCTCCATTTCATGATCTGCTCAAGTGACAATAAAGCCACAAATGTGCTCATCCACCTCACCGGAATGGATGCCGTCAATCAGCTGGCAGTGGACATCGGGATGACCAATACAAGGTTACGCCGTTTTATGATGGACACCGAATCCATGCAGCAGGGCATTGATAATACGACATCTCCGGCAGATATGGGGCGTTTCTTCAAACTACTTGCCTGCAATGAATTAGTCAGTTCCAGAGCGTCCGCCACCATGAAGACAATTCTCGGCCGTCAGCAATTTTCGCATATCATGATGTTGTTTTTGCCCGAAGGAATACAGGTTGAACACAAAACTGGCGGGCTTCCCGGATCGGTCCTCGATGTCGGACTTGTCTATAGTGCCAGGGACCCCCTCATCCTGTGCCTCATGGCGACGCAACTGGCCAATAATGGTGAAGGAGCAGTTATTCTTGGGAAAGTCGCTGAAATTATCTATAGAACTGGAAAGGAGAACTACGTATGAGAATCGTTGCTGTAAAATGTCTTCCAGTGAGCATCCCCCGGCTCAAAGAACTCAAGGTCGCATATGCAACGCGAACAGTTTACAACGGATTTCTGTTGCAACTTGTTACCGACACCGG
>NZ_QXIU01000104.1 GCF_003570935.1 Candidatus Cryosericum odellii | reverse complement strand
GCCGGATTGGAGACCACCGGACCCCGCGACCTCCTCATGACAGTCCTTTCACGGATGGACGAGCCGTTGCTGGCCTCAGGTGAGGACATCGTGAACCTCGGTATCCCCGAGGGACGACAGGTCGGACTGCTTCTCGACCAGGTACGACGCCTCCAGCTGGACGGCATGATCGGCTCCAGAGAGGAGGCTGTGGCGTATCTGTGCGCGTCGAAAGGTTGACGCACAGCCGTCCCCGCCTATAATAAAACCCACGCAGGCCCTTTCCTGACGTGCGCACAACGCAGGGGCCCATAGCTCAACGGTAGAGCAGGTGGCTCATAACCACTTGGTTCTTGGTTCGAATCCAGGTGGGCCCACCATGATGTCAGAATCGTCGATGAGGTGTATTCATGCTAATAGACAAGCTTTGGGAACTTCAAGAACTCCAGTTGGACTATCGGCAGAAGGAACGTCTTCTGCAGGAGTCGGATCTCTCTTCATTGCTGAGTCACAAGATCGACGAGACCGAGGAACAACTGGCCGCGTTACGAGCGCAGTTGGAAACGTTCAGGGCCGACGAGGTCAGGATCAGTGAGAAGCTGGACGATCTTTCGGCGAAGGTTCACGAAGCCGGTGCCAAACTCGGGAAGGAAGAAATGTCCGAAGACAAGGTCCAGAAGCTTGAGGAGAAGATGAAAAAACTGACCCTCGAGAAAGAAAAGGTCGAGGATGCACAGGGGAAGAATTTCCACGACCGGCAGGACGTCGAGGATCAGACCAGAGCCTCGGAATTGCTGGTAGAGAAGCTTCGCAAGGAGCTCGAAAGCATTCCTAAGTTGGACACAACCTCCAGAGCAGCCGTGAAGAAGTCCCTTCCGACCCTGCGCAAGGACATTGAAACTCGCAAGTCGAAGCTGCCACTTAAAGCTAAACTGATTTTCGAAAACCTGTCGCAGAAGTTTAGCGGAGCTCCTATTGCAAGAGCGGTTAGTTCGACCTGTGACTACTGTCACGTGAGACTTTCCCAGAAGACATTGTTCCGTCTTCGTAATGCAGAGAGCGGCGGTGATGCTGAAGAGCTTATCCGTTGCGAGATCTGCGGCAAGATCCTGTACGTCGGTACCAAAGACCGCGAATGAGTCAGTCGCAGGCAGGAGTTTCTCCTGCTTGAGGAAAGTCCGGGCTCCAAGAAGCGAGTTGCTCGGGAAACCCGAGTGGGGGTAACCCCAAGGACAGCGCAACAGAAAATATACCGCCCCGCAAGGGGTAAGGGTGAAATGGCGGCGCAAGAGACCACCGGCAGACCAGCGATGGGCTGCGCATTGCAAACCCCAACTGGAGCAAGACAAAATAGGAAGGCAAATAGGGCTGCTTCTCCCTGCCTTCGGGTATGTCGCTTAGATAAATGACTGACCACGACAGAACCTGGCTTATCATTCGCGGTATATGAAGAGACCCCGACCTCACGGAAGGGGTCTCTCTATTTTCAGGCGTCCTGCTGATGAAATCTCGGCTATCCACAAAGTGGACAGCGTGTGGCAGAGAGCTATATCTGTTCTGCGATCTGGATCAACTCCGCGAATGCAGATGGCTTGAGGCTGGCTCCTCCGATCAATCCACCATCGACCGAAGGGAGGCCTGCAATGGATGCGAAGTTGGCTGGCTTGACGCTGCCACCATACAAAATTGCGACGGAACCACCAATTGCCGTTCCAAGAAGCTGCTTGAGGTGCTCGCGGATGAGACCATGTGCTTGCTCTATCTGCTCATTCGTGGCATTCACCCCCGTTCCAATAGCCCATACCGGTTCATATGCGACAATGAGCTGAACGCCATCGGAGAGCCGGACGTCGCTGAGCGCGGTATCCAGCTGCCCAAACACGACCTCCTCGATCTTGCCGGCATTGCGCTCTTCGAGTGTCTCTCCAACGCACAATACAGGAATCAGGGACGCCTCAAGAGAGTTGACCAGCTTGCGATGAAGCAGGTCGGCCGACTCGCCAATGACATGCCTTCGTTCCGAATGCCCTATGAGCACGTGGGTTGCTCCTGTCGAACGGATCATGGCCGGCGATACTTCTCCCGTGAATGCGCCTTCGACCTCGGCCGCGACATCTTGAGCGCCGAGCAGTACCCAGGCTGGGACCGCACCGGTTTCTGCCAGAGCTCCTAATGCGATGTAGTCGGGGAAGACGATGACCCGCACCTTGTCCCCCTGTGGGGGTGCAACGGTGGCCAGTTCGGCGAAGAACGCCTTGGCCTCCTGGATAGTCTTAAACATTTTCCAGTTTCCTGCGACGATTTTCATGTTGTTCTCCTTTCGACACGGTACCCCAGACGCACGTCCACTATCACTCTTCATCCTCCTCGGGGTGTGGTGCAGCCGCGGGCAATCGCTCTGCACGCACTCTGGAGATTCTCTTCCCGACAACGTTCACTACTGTGAAAACGATGCCGGCACGCTCGACCTTGTCCCCGACACGAGGAAGGCGTCCGATTTCAGACAACATGAGCCCCGCGACGGTATCGTAGTCTTCACCCGATAACTCCGACTGAAAGAGTTCAGAAGCTTTGTCGGTCGACACGGAACCCTTGATGAGGAAAGCATCTGCCCCCACGTTCTCGATTTCAGCGGCCTCCTTGTCATACTCGTCTTGGATCTCGCCGAAAACCTCCTCCAGGATGTCCTCGACAGTGATGAGCCCTGAAACGGCACCGTACTCGTCGAAGAGAACAGCTACCTGGATGCGCTGCCGCTGCATCTCCTGGAGCAAGCTGCTGATCTTCTTGGTATCGGGAGCAAAAAACGGTTGCCGCTGGATGCCGCTTGCCTTGACGTTGGGCCCGGCACCGCTTGCCATGGCTCTGAGCGCATCCTTGGCATAAACCAGCCCCACCACGTTGTCGTCGTCCATGACCGGCAGACGCGAGTGACCGGTTTCGTCGATTGCCTTGATCACTTCACTGATCGGCACATTCTTCTCAACTGTTGTCACGTCCACAAATGGTGTCATGATCTCATACGCCAGCGTGCTGGTATAGTCAAAGATGTTATGGATGAGTCGCTCCTCTTCTTTGTCGATCACGCCGTCCTCCTGCCCCATCTTCAGCAGGTAACGGAAGTCCTCGGAATCGTTGAGGTAGCCCGGGTGCTTGGCATGTCGCAGCAATGGTCCCGTGAAGATTCCTGAAACTGCCGCAAGTGCACGTGCAGCTGGGTAGAGCAGCAGGTAAAGAGGATAAAGTAGAATAGCTGTAGCGCGCAATGCCTGTTCGGGGAAAGCCCTGCCGATCGATTTCGGGATCGTTTCGGCGAAGATGACGACAACGACCGTCAAGGCAAGTGTGGAGGCCACCGCAAGCAGAGCTGGGTTCACCCGCGCGAACAGAGTGAGTACGACCCGCGCGAAGATAAAAGATGCCCCAAGATTGGCCATGTTGTTGCCCAGGACCGCTACCGCGATGAGCATCGAACGGCCGGCACTCATTCTGGTGATCAGCCGATCAGCGAGAACAGGAGACTCACCCGTCTTTTCCAAAGCCATTGGCGTCATGCTCACGTAGCCGTATTCCACCATGGAAAAGAGGAATGAGAGAGCAAGGAGGACCAGCAACTCAACGATCTGTCCAGTCATGCGAGGTTCCTCGCCAGATAGGGGCGGTCCACCTGCGCCAGCTTCGCGAAAATCTCTTCCTCGCGGTGCTCCATCAGGCTGCGGTCATGCTCCTCCATGTGGTCGAAACCCACCAGGTGGAGCACAGAGTGAATGAGAGAGAACGCCAGTTGGTCTTCAAGGCTGTTCCCACTAGAGATGGCTTTGCTTTCCACCGCATCCATACAGATGACGATGTCCCCCAGTACCCAGCCCGTGCCGGGCGCGGCATAACCCAGCGGAAACGACAGCATGTCGGTGGTCGAGTCGCTGCCTCTGTGGTCACGGTTCAGTTCCCGCATTTGAGACGCCGGGACGAAGTAGCATGAGAGGGCGACAGCGCGTCGAATACCCGGAACAGCGGTGAGTTCCGGCTGTATCAGATGGACTATGTGAACGACAAGCGTCATGAGAGCTTTACTGTCCACCTGCCATCCGGGATCTGACAGTTCGACACGGCAGCGTACAGAGAGGTCAGGTTCTTTCATTTGTCTCCTCGAGCGTCGGATAGGCATCGCGAACATGATAGAATGAGATGAGAGACGTGAGAAAGTAGTCCCTGACGGTGGCGATCTCACCCAGCGTGAGCTGTGACTCGGCGAGTTGACCATCGGCAATGCGAGCGTTAACAACCGCATCGATGAGTCCTTCCAGGGCTGGTTTGTCCACCTTGGGAAGCGAACGCGCCGCGGCTTCAACGCCGTCGGCGAGGAAGATAAGGGAAGACTCCCTCGTATGTGGCTTGGGTCCCTGGTATCGGAATGCGTCAGGCGAGAGGTTTGCCCGCTCAGCAGACGCCTTGTCGTAAAAGAATTGCACAACAGTCGTGCCATGGTGTTCGGCGATGATATCAACCACCTCGGGCGGCAGGTGATTGCTTCTTGCAATCGTAACACCGGCCTGGACATGCTCCAGGATCACCTTGGTACTCAATTCGGGTGAGATATCCTCGTGGATGTTCGGCAGTTCCCCACGGTTTTCGCCGAAAAACTGTGGATGCAGCAGTTTACCGATGTCGTGGTAGTAACCCCCAACGCGAGCCATAAGCCAGTTTGCACCGATACGTTGAGCGGCGCCTGCCGCAAGATTAGCCACGTTGAGGCTGTGATGGTAAGTCCCTGGGGCGCTTTCGAAGAGCTGCGCCAGGAGTTTGCTTCCCGTATCCAGAAGCTCGCGCAGCCTCACGACCGTAGCGACGTTGAACAGTCGCTCGAAAACCAGAGTCAGTCCCAGCGCAAACACGGCTGCAATGACCCCCCCTGCGACCAGATACCCCGCGTTGGCGGCAATCACGGATAGTCGCTGTTCGCTGAGCCCGGCAAGAGCGCTATAGACAAGCGCGGCTGATGCGCCGGCAATCGGTCCGGCGATAAGAAGGGCGCTCACTTTGTTCACCTTCCGTATGACGATGAATACGACAATAGCGCCCACAACGAGCCCCGAGAGCACTTCTGCGGGCATCGGAACCATGATCCACGTCAGAACCATCAGGGCAAAACCAAAGACCGTGGCAAGGGCACCCTCAAAGAAGACGAACCCCAGCAACATGCAGAGGAAGAACGGGCTCATCGTTGCCGTCACGCCGCCAGCGAGCCAGCCGATCACGATGCACGCGCCGCCTATGACCGCTGTCTCCATCAACAAATGCTCGGTCCGGCCTTTCGCTGACCCAAGGAGCATGACCGCCAGTGCGATCGTTCCCCAGGCGAGTAACGCCACCAGCATCTGAGACACGACATTTTGGAGCGCGCGAGGTCCCCAGACCAGACCAGTACTCAAGAGCAGATCTGCGGTACTCTGGTCCAGGGTGCTCCCCTTCTTCACGACGGCGGTTCCGGCGAGGATGGTTGAGACGACCGGTGATACCGACGACGCAGCCTTGTCACGGGCAAGCTGAGTGGCTTCTTGATCGTATATGAGGTTCGAAGACACGAAACGGGCTGCCAAGAGGTATGCAGAGCGTACCTGGTTGTCGGAAACACCATAGCTCTTGAGTTCCGTATTGATGCTTTCGCGAGCGGCAGAGAGGCTTCCCTCGAGTACGCCGCGACCCATAACTATCGTCAGTGCCTCACGCGCCACCGTCTTCGACGATTGAAGCTCCGACTCGGAGCACGTCGCAAGGTACTTCGTCGTTGCACCTGCCGCCGTCATAAGCAATGCCGCGATCCGCTGAGACTCCTGGTCCACGGTGGTGTCTTGCGCGCGTATGCCGATGACCTTTGTCATGGCGCTTTCGAGGGCAGTTGTTGCCGCCGGCAGTCGCGAGCTGTCGAACTTGTAGATAGGAGCGACTTCGTCGCTTGCGCTTTTTCGAAGGGCCGCAGTCCTGACATTATCGACATAGACGATGTCCCGTCTGGAGACCATGTCCGCGCTGACGACTGTACCTTCTGACACTCTTCTGCGCACGGGGATGAAGGGAAGGGCGCACAATATGGCAGACAGAAGCGCTACCAGGATGAACACCAGCGTCCCGGTCCGTCTGAACCGCGTGAGCCGGAGGATGAGGCTATGATGAACAGGTCGGAAAAAGTCAGCTATTCTATTTTGTCGGGTCATGGGAGGTACTGTCCGCCTCGATTCTGTGCTTTGTCGCACGGAAAAATGTCATACTAACGTCTCCATAGCGCCTTTCCTTGTAGCTCTCCAGATCTATTGCTGGGCCATTATAACGTTCATGCAACGGTCGCCTGGACGGATGCTCCATGATTATGATACAGCCGTCTGCCGCATCGCGCAAATGTTCGGACAGGGTAACCAGGAGCCCTTCTTGTAACGTAGAGTCAAAGGGTGGGTCTGCAAAGAGGACGTCAAACTCCGCTCCCTGCAATCCGCTCACGTATCCATCGGCNNATCGACAAAGGTTGTATGTGTCGCTCCATTGCTGAGCGCTTCTATGCCCACCGCACCAGTGCCGCTGCAAACGTCGATGAACCTCGCCCCCGCAAGAATCGGTCGCATCATATCCATAACAGCCTCTCGCGCCTTGTCGGACGTAGGGCGCAGCCATGGTTCCTTGCCGACTGTCTTCAGCGAACGGCCCTTCAGTGTGCCTGACCCGATGATCATATCAATTGTCCTCCATACCTGGCTTTGAAGCGGGGTACCGGAGAGACAGCATACGGGCCAGATCGACATGTTCCGGAGCACCAAGTGATGGATCGTGTTCCAAGAGTTCTGAGGCAGCTTTTCGAATATCCGGAAGTGCGGAAAGGTCACGGTAGCTCAGCAGCGCTGTAGATCCGAACAATGGAACATCATAGCCATGCTGGACCGTCCCAAGGATGTCACCGGGGCCTCGCAGTTTCAGGTCTTCCTCTGCGATCTGAAACCCGTCGTCAGAGTGGACCAGGACCTGCAGGCGTTCGGTACCTTCGGCGGTCACATTGCCCTGGATGAGGATGCAATGGGAGATGGAGGACCCCCGGCCAACTCTTCCACGGAGCTGATGGAGTGTAGCAAGCCCGAATCTCTCCGCATCCTCGATGACCATGACACTTGCGTTGGGCACATCGACACCAACCTCGACGACCGTCGTCGCAACAATGGCATCCAGATTTCCCAACCGGAAGGCATCCATGGTCGACTGCTTGTCACTACTCTTCATGCGCCCGTGCAAGGACGCAATGCGCAACCCCTTGAGGCTGCCTTCGGTCAGCTCCCGCATGGTCTCCTCGACTGACGCCGTGCCGTCGCCCTCATCCGAAGCCGGGTCGATGGCAGGGACCACGATAAATGCCTGCCTGCCCTGAACTACCTGTTCACGCACCATGGCATAGGCGCTATCGCGCTTTGTGGCCGACATAAGATGCGTCTGGATCGGGAATCGCCCCGGAGGCTTCTCCACCAGTTCGGAGATGTCGAGATCACCGTATATGGTCAGAGCCAATGTTCTCGGGATCGGGGTCGCGCTCATGACAAGCGAGTGTGGCACGTTGCCTTTCGTCCCCAGAGCCACGCGCTGAGCAACTCCAAAACGATGCTGCTCGTCGACCACGCTCAGACCGAGACGCTCGAATGCCACTCCCTCCTCGAGGATGGCATGCGTGCCGACGAGACAGTCGACTTCCCCGGTCGCGACTGCGCCCAGGATGCTCTTGCGCTGAGATTTGGTCATCCCTCCGGTCAGCGTAGCAACTCGCAGCCCGAGAGGAGCAAGCAGCTCCTGAAGGACACGTCCCGTTTGCTCCGCGAGAATCTCAGTAGGACTAAGGACAGCGCTCTGGTATCCAGCCACCTTGGCCGCGTACGCCGCGTATCCGGCCACCGCCGTCTTTCCTGAACCAACGTCGCCGTGGAGCAGCCGGTGCATCTGCCTCGGTCTGCGCACGTCTCCCTCGATATCCCGCATGGCTGCTGCCTGGGAACCAGTGGGAACGAACGGCAGCACCCCGACATACCGCTCGACTGTTCCTGTGGGCAGGTCGAATGGGTTTCCCGGGACATCCTGTTCGGCATGCCTGCGCATCAAGACTCTCAGTTCAAAGAGAAACAAGCTATCGAACGCAAACCGGCTCCGCGCCCTTTCTGCCTCATGTTCATCAGTCGGAAAGTGCAGAGAGCGATAGCTCCATGCCAGGTCGGGCAGCTTGAAGTGCGACGCGACGTCCCGTGGCAGATACTCGGCGGTCGCTGAGGGAATCCGGCCTACGGCACGCCACACATGAGCCCGCAGTCCTTTCTGAGTAATGCCCGAAGTGAGGTGATAGAGCGGCACGATCCGGTTCATATGTAATTGAGCGGCCGGCGTTCCAGACTCTTCGAAAGCCGGCTGCATCAGCTGAGCCCCCTCGAACGAGTTCTCCAGTCTCCCGTAGAAATCGTAGTCATGGCCAACCTGAAGCCTGCTCCTCACGAACTTGTTGTTGAACCAAACGAGATGAAACACATGCCCGCCCGGATCCCGGACCGACGCCTTGACCAGCAGAACTTTTCGTCGGATCTCAGTAACCGCCAGCAGGTGTGCCTTGATGAGGACCATCTGCCCAAATGAATCGCGCGACAGCTCCGCCGGATAACGCAGGTCGAGGTAGCCTTTTGGCGCATGCTGAAGAAGGTCGGCAATGCTGCCGACACCGAGTTTCCCCATGATCTCCTGAACACGAGGTCCAACTCCCCACAATTTGGACACTGGTTCCTCGAGTACCTCCAGCAAGGCGTTCATGCTATCGGAGAGAGGTTTCGACACCAGCGTTGCATGTGCCAGAGGCACGCCTGCAGGCAGTGGCGACGCAACAGAAGGAGACTTCGAGTCGTTCAGAAGGGCAAGAACCGCCGAGCACCTGTCTACCCGCGCAGGGTTCGGCAGGAACTGATAGTCGACCAGCAAGGACTGCAGCTCGTTCGATACACCATGCTCCGCCGCTGGTTGTGTCCGTGTGCAAGAACCTTCCACAGTCACCAGGGCGAGCCGCGCAAATCCACCTACGGCGGCATCATCCTGACAGCCACGCTTGAGTTCCAGACGCACCAAGCCCCGGAGAAGCTCTTTCCACGTATCTGATTCGGCTGGACTGCCTCCGCTGCTCATTGAGTCGCTGATTCCCCGGATCCGTCCATAGGCCTAGGAGATGTTCGCAAGGAAGCTCAGGCCCGCCACAGGCGCCACTCCGAGGTACTCCGACACGGTGGCTCCAAGATCCGCAAATGTTTCGCGGACTCCCAGGTATGTCCCGCCACGGCGCGAAGGCGAATATGCGAGAACGGGCACGTACTCGCGGGTATGGTCTGTATGCGCAGTAAACGTCGGGTCGCAACCATGGTCGGCAGAGATGAACAGGATATCGTCATGTTTCATCGACCTCAGCAACTCGGGGACCGCCTCATCGAAGCGCTCCAGAGCGACGGCATAGCCAGCCACGTTACGGCGGTGACCGAAGAGCATGTCAAAGTCGACCAGGTTGGTGAACAGCAACCCTTCCCAGTTGCTGGTCTTGACCAGCTCGATCGTTTTCTGGATGCCTTCCTCATTGTTGTGAGTGTGAAAATGTTGCGTGAACCCCTCACCAGCAAACAGGTCGTAGGTCTTGCCGACCCCGATGACCTCCATGCCGGCCTTGCTCACCTGGGTGAGCGTCGTAGGGCCCAGCGGATGAGCCGCGTAGTCCTGGCGATCTTCTGTTCGCACGAAGTGCCCGGGTGTTCCGATGAACGGACGCGCAATGACGCGCCCCACCAGGTTCTCACCCTGCAGGATCTCTCGCCGGCTGATGTCGCACATTTCATACAACTTGTCGAGGGGGATGACGTCGTTGTGCGCAGCGATCTGGAACACCGAGTCAGCCGACGTGTAGACGATCGGATAGCCGGTACGCATGTGTTCTTCGCCGAGTTCCGCGATGATCGTAGTCCCGGATTCTGGCCGGTTGCCCAAGGCCTTGGTGTTGAAGCGCTTTTCGAAGGCGTCGATAACCTCAGGCGGAAATCCGTTGGGATACGTGGGGAACGGTTTGGTCAGTGTCAACCCCATCATCTCCCAGTGACCGCTTATGGAATCCTTCCCCCTGGCCTTCTCCTCCATGATCCCGAACGATCCAGTGGGACTGTCAAAGTGCCGGTCAAGCAGATACTTCAGGCCAAGTTCTTCGAGATGAGGGAGACGAAAACCCGGCACGCTCTTATAGATATGGCGAAGCGTGTCTGAACCGCCATCCCCATACATGAATGCATCCTTGGCTTCCCCGATGCCGACGCTGTCCAGAACAATGACGATGGCTCTCTTCTTCATGGTTTATCCGTCCCTTCCTTTGCGCTGGTGTCCTTGTCCGCCTGTCGACGCCGCTTGCGGCGGCGAGCCGGCCCCAGTACGAATTCACCGAGGGCGGTAATGCCACCGGCGCCCATCTTGACATAGTGATCGAAAAAACGCCAGATAAGGATGAAAGCCCCCAGGATGCCATTCGGAACAAACGCCGCAAACAGGGCCACCGCGCCGAGTTCGGCTCCGACAGAGGCGCCAGGAGTGGGGAAATAGGATACGGCGATGTAGTAGATGAGGGTTGCCACAACAATCTGGGTGATCGACGATGTAATGCCAAGACCGTACAGCAGGATGATCGGCGTCAGCACGAGGAGACCCCAGGAGACAAAACTGTAGGCCAGGCCTGTGACAAGCATTGCTCGATTGGCCTTGATGGCTGTCTCTCGTGCGCGCAACGTATCGTTTATGAATTTCTGTATACGGCGCGCCAGTCGCTGCCAGAACCTTCCTCGTCCAGTGAGAGTCTGCGTCTGACGCAGGACCAGCCTGTTGATGTAATTATTGATCCACTGCAGGCGGATAAGGCAAAACACGAGGAAACCGAAGTTGGCTACGTAGGCTGCCAGTCCGATGTAGAGAATGAGACGGAACCGGTTGTCGACCCCCAGGCTCCGGCCGGAGAAGATCAGCCAGACCGGCACAAAAACGAGGACGACCATCTGGGAAACACCCGACAGGATCGCCTTGATGGCAAACACCATCGTCGAATCTGCCACGTTGATTGAGTCGTCCTTGAACAGCATGTAGATCTGCGCCGGCTCACCCCCGCCCGCCTCGAACGGTGTCACCCTGGCAAAGAACTCACCCACGAGGATGTTACGCATGGCGGTGCGAAACGGGATCCGCAGACCGACCGAGCGAAGGATCGCCTGCAGCCGCAGCGCCTGAAAGACGATCTCAAGGAAGATGAGGATGACTGCGGCCAGGATATATCCGGGATTGAGGGACCTCACCACTGTCACGACGTTCATCTGGTGCGAAATGAGTGAGAGAGCAAAAATACCGAGCGCTCCAAATCCCAATGCTGCGAGAAGCTTCCAGACTATACTCCAGACGTTGGTGATCTGCGGACGATCGGGCGCCGGCGGTAGAGGTTGAGACTGCCTGGTAACGACCTCGGGCTGGCTGACGGCGTGATCCTCTCGGCCAGACATGACGGGCTCGGTGTGGTCGCCCTGTTTGTCCATCGTTGGGAGACTGTCGCCTATGTGTTCTTCGCCAGTTGCCATAACCGCTCCAGTTCCTCGGGAGGTGCTGTCGAGATGTCGACTTGCTGTTGCTTTGCATAGTCACGGACACGACCATATCGGTCGCGAAACTTGTCGAATGAGTGGTGCAGGGCCTTCACAGGGTTGACACCTGAGAGCCGCGCGACGTTGAGGGCAGAAAAGAGGACGTCGCCCAGCTCCATGGCCAGCGCATCTTCGTCTCTAGCTGGAGCGTTCAGTTCCTCTCCCAACTCACCGGTCTCCTCGAGCAACTTGCCATAGGCCTGATCCGCCGATTCGAAATCGAACCCGTCGGAACGGGCAGTCTCCTGCGAAAGCAAGGCGTTCTCGATGGACGAAAGCAGTTTCGCACTATCGACAAAGTGCTTCTTCCGGCCCTCAAGGATCTTAAGCTTTTGCCAGTTCTCCAGCACCTGGTCGCTCGATGT
Source organism: Candidatus Cryosericum odellii (assembly GCF_003570935.1). Classification (GTDB taxonomy): domain Bacteria; phylum Caldisericota; class Caldisericia; order Cryosericales; family Cryosericaceae; genus Cryosericum; species Cryosericum odellii. Next base: position 1,060 of record NZ_QXIU01000104.1, on the reverse strand, counting down.
CACAGACACGCTGCCGAACACGTGTGGATGTCTGAATGTCAGCTTGTCGTCAGCTGTCCGAACCACGTCACAGATGTCGAATCCATCTTCCTCGCGGGCAACTTCCGACTGGATAAACACCTGTAGCAACAAGTCCCCCAGCTCCTCTTCGAGGTTATCGGCACTATCTCTCTGTATGGCGAGAGCTACCTCGTAGGATTCTTCCAGAAGCGAGTCCAGAAGCGATACATGCGTCTGCTGGCGGTCCCAGGGACACTTTTGGCGCAACTCGGCGATGAGCAGCCTGAACTCCTCAAGAGTTGTATATTGGGTGCCAACAAGAGGCCAGAGAACGTCGGCCAGCCGTATCGCCTCCCGAGCCAGGTCGTCGGGCTCGATTGTCGGAGCACGAGACAGCCCAGGTAACCGGCCAAGAAGCCCTGTAACAACAGACACCATGTCGACGGGGCACAAGCAGATGATTATGCCATAGTGCCGACCGGCAAAACGCATCCATGTCAGGAAACCGATAGCCTCTACCGGATCCAGCAGGGTCCGGGCCGAGGCTGGCAGCAACCGGAGACTGGAGGCCGACGCATAGACCAGAGCATCCGTTCCAGCCGGCACCGCCAGGGCAAAGCGTCGTCCAGTGTCGATCAGGGACTGCAGGTGAAGGTCTTGCTCCGTAATGACGCGTATTTCGTATTCTTCCATCCTTTTAGTGTACCGTTTCCGACCCCGAAAGCAAGGATGAAAGCAGAGTGAGCGGTTTCTGGTCCGCCTTCATGGGAAGGACCACCGAGTCCCGCACGGTTCGGGCGTGCGCGACCTGATCGACATGGGTGCGAAGGAACCGTGTGGCTGCTTCCTCAGCGCCGAATTCGAGAACAAGCACGTGGCCTGACTCTTTGACGGACGACACGCCGAGCGGAATCAGCGACAGTTCGAGGCGTTTCAGCGCAAAGATCCCCTCTACCTCAGAAGGGAGAGTTCCATAGCGGTCGATGGTCCGCTCTTCGAGTGCTGTCAGATCCTGCCCACCAGCCCGTTCAACAGCGTTGTAGAGCGCCAGCCGTTCACC
>NZ_QXIU01000103.1:3841-8189 GCF_003570935.1 Candidatus Cryosericum odellii | reverse complement strand
CTGCTCCTCGTCGAAGGGCATCAGGAACGTCCTGATGGGATACCGGCCGACCGGGGGCGTGTTGATGAGGGAGATGTCCCGGATACCTACGATAGACGATTCCAATGTGCGCGGGATGGGCGTGGCACTCAGAGTCAGCACATCGACCTCAGCTTTCATCTTCTTGATCTTCTCCTTGTCCATGACACCGAAGAGTTGTTCCTCGTCGACAATCATCAAACCAATGTCCTTGAAGTCGCCTGTCATGTTCAGAACCTTGTGGGTACCGACAGCGATGTCGACACCACCCTCGTGCAAAAGTTTGCGGTCGGCCGCAAGTTCCCTGGAGCCTACCATCCTTGAGAATAGTGCAACCTTGTACCCAATCGGGTCGAAGCGGGCCTCCAGGTTGCGAAAGTGCTGCATCGCCAAGATGGTCGTCGGAGCGATGATGGCGACCTGCTTGCCGTTTGCAACCGCGCGCGCCGCCGCCCGTATGGCCACCTCGGTCTTCCCGAAGCCGACATCTCCACACACCAGGCGATCCATCGGCTTTCCCGCCTCCATGTCGCTGAGGACGTCGGCGATGGCCTTGGACTGATCGGGGGTCAACTCGTAGGCGAAGGCGTCGACGACCGGTACCTCCAACTCTGGATTCGGCTTGAACATATAGCCCTCGCGCGCATGGCGCTTGGCTGCCGTCTCAAGCAGTTCATGGGCGATACGCCGGGCATCTTCTGCAGCCTCCTTGCGCGCCCGTTTCCACTTCCTCGATCCTGGTTCGTCCAAGGTTATCTCCGTGCGATCGCCAACATATTTCTCGAGATATCCCAGGCGTTCGACAGGCACATGGAGCAATGAGTGATCCTTGTATTCCAGAGAGATATAGTCCCGGGTGACACCATCGACCGTCATGGCGTTTATGCCCCTGAACACGCCGATGCCGTAGTCCCGATGGACGACGTAGTCGCCTTCGTGCAAGTCCTCGAGACGAGAGATGGCTTGGGAAAAGCGGGTCGTCTTCTTGGGGCTCATCGTGGCCTTCGGGAACAGTTCCTTGTCCGTCAGAACCATGAATCCCTCTGCGGCAAACCCCACCGACAGGGAGCCCTTGATAATAGCAAGTCTTGCCATGACACCCGGATCCTCGATCGTATCCATCACCAGATGCTGGGCCTTCTCGGGATTCCACGACACAACGTCGATAGCAGTCTCTCCGGGGGCGTGCAGGCCGAGGTACTCGTTCAAGGAACCCGACAGTGTCAGTGGAGGCAACTCGCGGGAAGCCGGAGTCATGGCGCCCTGGGCTGAGGTAGCGGTGAGCGAAATCGACCGGGCAAAATTGCCCAGAGCAAGTCTGGCAGTGTGCTCCACCTGATTGAGCGCGCTGGAGGATGGTACGAGGCCAGCTTGAATGCTTCGGTCATAGAGTTCCCGCGCAGAGTCGAAGATCTGCGTCAGTTCGGCTTCGGGGTCGACGTCGGCAAACACTGCTATGGCGCGGGGTCCAAGCAAGCCGGCAAGACCTCCACACATGCGCTCCGAATTCATATACTGATACAGAAAGTAGTTGACCCCTTTGCTGTTCGTCGTCGAAATGAAAGACTCCAGATCTTCGAGAAGCTCCGCATCCTGGTCCTCGCTTCCTTCAGCCGTCTTGCGCTCCTTCTTCCATCGCTCCGCAGCCATAGCGGCAAAACTCCGACGGGCCTCCTGGTCCAGCACGACGGGATACGGTGGCAGGATCCCGACTGACGACACGGGCTCCACTGACTGCTGCGTTACGGGGTCGAACAGCTTGATACGGCTTATGACATTACCTTCAAGCACAATGCGCGCCGGGTACTCTCCGACCTGCGAATACAGATCGAATACGTTGCCACGCATACTGAACTGACTCATCTCGGTGACCGATGAAACCGGTTCGTACCCCATCTCCAAAAGCCGGCGTCCCAGGGAATGTGGGATGATGCGATCCCCGACAGTCAGCGTAGAAACAAGCTCCGTGAAATCGCGCGCGGGGATGGAAGGGTCGATGAGTCCCTGGGCCGTCGTGAAAACGACAGTCTCTGCATGCGCATAGATCTGATCAAGGGCTCGAGCTCGGGCGAACGACAGTGGACGCGAGTACTGCGTGTACTCCATAATCTCGACGCCCAACTCGGGCAGGACCACAAAGGGCCGCGCACCCGTGATCGCCGCGGACATGCCGCGAACCATCGAAGACAGTTCCTCCGCACGGTCGACACTTGGACAAACAACCACAAGGGGTCGAGGGCAGAGTGTGACCAAAGCCGCCAGCAGCAGCTGCCGATAGCCGCTGGATGGACTCGAAACCGTGATAGAATCTGGTCGTTCCAGCAGTTGCGCGAATTTGACGAACAGTTCGGGAGCGCTGGCCTGCGCCTGCTGCAACAGCAGGTCGAACGAGCCAGACTGCATCAGTCCTTTGCCACCTTGTGGTTGAACATTTCCTGCGCAGCCATCAGCCCATCACAGATGATGGTTCGGACGACAGTCGGTGACGTCGCAATGACATCGATGATGGTTGGCCACTCGGACCTGGAGAATCTTGACAGCACGAAATCGATGACGCCGTCCTTGCTGCGTGGCTTTTCGATGCCGACGCGGACCCGCACGAATCCCTTTCCACCACAGTTGTCGACAATCGATCGGACCCCATTGTGACCTGCAGCGGTGGCGTTGAAACTCACCCTGACGGTACCAACCGGCAAGTCCATCTCGTCATGGATCACGATCAGGTTCTCGAGAAGAATGTTGCGTTCCTTCATCATTGGAGCGATAGCGACACCGGAACTGTTCATAAACGTCTGGGGCTTCACCAATACTATCCTGACGGGTTCCGGATCGTCACAGAGAGCCAGATCGACGGCTGCCCACTGTGCCAGTCGATTGTGGTTGAACCTGCGAACCTTGAACGAATGTGCGATAGCGTCGAGGGCCATGAAGCCTACGTTATGTCGTGTCTCACCATATTCGGGCCCCGGGTTGCCCAGTCCTGCGATCATAATCGTTTTCACAGATGGTATACTACTCGGGAGAGGCTAAATTTCAAGCTGTGAACGGTTGACAGGTGCCTCGAACACCGTATACTTTCTTCGCATTGGTCGGGTTCCCTAAGTGCCGCAAGGCCGCCTCGACCGAGCAATTCTTCGTGGAGGTAATCTATGTACGCTGTAATCGAAGCAGCAGGAAGGCAGTATCGGGTCGAGCCCGGCGAGATCGTCAAGATGGAAAAAATCGCCAGCGAACCCGGCACGCCGATCGTGTTCGACAAAGTCCTCGTCGTCACCACTGACGCCGGCACTCAAATCGGCAAGCCCTACGTTCTGGACGCAAAGGTGAGCGGTACGATCCTTCGTACCACGCGCGACCGTAAGATCCGTGTCTTCACCTACAAGAACAAGACGACACACAAGAAGCTCATAGGGCACAGACAAACATCGACCTACGTGAAGATCACGGAGATCGGGTAAGAGGGGCGGTGAACAATGGCACACAAGAAAGCAGGCGGTAAGTCACGTAACGGGCGGGACAGCAACCCGCAATACCTAGGCGTCAAGCTGTATGATGGCCAAGTCGTACGGTCAGGCAACATCATCGTGCGTCAGCGCGGCGAGCATTTCAAAGCCGGCAAGGGCGTCATGATGGGCCGCGACTATACCCTGTTCGCCGTCGTCGACGGAACAGTAAAGTTCGAGTCGCTCAAGACTGTGAAGCGCGTTCATGTGCTTCCTGTCCCTGAGCTCCCTGTTTCGGAAGCCACTGTTCCTGAACAGGCGAATTAGCATAGATAGGGAGCATTTCCATTAGAGACTCAGCTGACCGCATTCTCGACGAGGTCATAGTTCGAGTCACCTCGGGACACGGCGGAAACGGAGCAATGAGCTTCCGCCGTGAGAAGTATGTGGAGAAAGGCGGACCGGATGGCGGTGAGGGTGGCAGAGGTGGCGACGTCATCTTTATTTCTACCGGCCGATACTCGAGTCTTCAGTTCTTCGCAAAGAAGCGGACGTTCAGGGCCCAGGCCGGAGAGCCAGGCGCTGGACGCAACAAGCATGGGAGCGATGGACTGGACATTACCATCCTCGTCCCACTGGGCACCGTCCTGACGGATATTGTCTCAGAGGAAGTCCTGGCGGATCTGGTCGACGAGGGCGAGACTGTCACGGTAGCTCATGGCGGAAGCGGTGGCCGAGGTAATGCATCTTTTGCCACATCCGTCGACCGTGCCCCAAGGTACTGCGAACAGGGTATCCCTGCGGAGGAACGTCGCATCAGGCTGCGCCTGAAGGTCCTTGGCGACGTCGGCATTGTCGGCTTTCCGAACGCAGGCAAGAGCACACTG
>NZ_QXIU01000103.1:0-3732 GCF_003570935.1 Candidatus Cryosericum odellii | reverse complement strand
AGTGAACAGCTCGCAGGCAAGCCCCGATTGATTGTCGTCAACAAGATCGACCTGATTTCCGCGCAGAAGCGCACAGGGATTCGTACCCACTTTGTCCATCAAGGTATCGAGCCTCTGATGATTTCCGCACTGGAGAATCGTGGCATTGATGCCGTCATCGAACGCGGATTGGCTCTCGTGCAGTCTGCGCCTGTGCCTCCTCGCGAACAGGTGACGAGGATCTACAAGCTGAAATTGTCCGATGAGACATTCGAGATCTCCCGGCTTCCCGACGGTATGCTCAGTGCATCAGGACGCTATCTCGACCGGATTATCCACACGACCGACTTCGAGAAGCCGTTCCAGGTCACATTACTGGACCAGAGGATGCGCAAGATCGGCGTCGAAAAGGCTCTCCGCAAGAAGGGAGCCCATGACGGACAGAGCGTCATGATCGGCGGCCACGTATTCACTCTGGGGGAAGAGACAACCACCAAACGATGAAGACTGTGCTGTATGGGGGAGCGTTCGACCCTGTCCACGCCGGCCACGTTTTTGTCGGCCATGAGGCTCTTCGTCTCATGGCCTTTTCTACGCTCATTCTCATCCCCACCGGTCTTCCCAACCCGGACTTTGACAAGTGCCTCTCCGCATCCGATGCTGATCGTGTGGCGATGCTGCAGCTTGCCTTCGCAGGGGTGCCCGATGTGGAAATCTCTGACGTCGAATTGCGCCGTGAGCCACGACCATCCTATTTCGTGGACACACTCGAAGGCCTCCGTCCGAGGCTGGGCGCGGGAAAACCAGTGCTGCTTCTCGGTGAGGACCAGCTCTTGTCGTTCCCGCAGTGGCACAGATACCAGGATATCCTCGATCAAGTTGAACTATGGTTCGTCCCGCGCGCCGGTCGGCATCGTTCAGACAACCTGGAGATCCCTGCGAGGGCTCTGTTCGACATCAACCCCTTCGACAGCCTGTCGTCGACCCTGATTCGCAACAGGTTGCAACAGGGTCTGTCTGTCGATGGCCTGGTGCCCGCGTCCGTTGCCACATATATTGCAGGCCACGGATTATACAGAGGTCAGTGATACCGGAGGAGAGAGCCCACCTGGTCGACCTCGTCGCCGGGCGTGTTCCGAAGAAACGACTGAAGCACATGCTCCGTGTGGAGAAGCTGGCAGTGAGGCTTGCCCGTTTCTGGGGAGTATCCGAGGAGAAGGCCAGCGTTGCTTCTCTGCTGCACGATATCGCCAGGGATAAACCCGAGTCGTTCCTGCTCGAGCTGGTCAGAGACACAGATGACCCTCTGGTTTGTGAGATGGCTGAAACGTTCGCCCCGGTAGTCCTCCATGCCCCAGTCGGGGCGCTGATTGCCCGACGCGATTTTGGTGTGGATGATCCTGAGATTCTTCGGGCAATTGCTCTGCATACGACAGGTGCCCCCCACATGGACCGACTGGCGATGATCGTCTTCCTTGCCGACTATTGTGAGTCAGGCCGCCACTTCGTCGGTGTCGACGAAGTCCGCTCTCTCCTGTTCAGCAGTCTCGAAACCGCAATGTTGCGCGCACTTGAGCAGACACTGCTCTATCTGCGCCAGAATTGCCGTCCGATCGACAGACATACACTCGACGCAATGACTGCTTTTTCACGTCTGGCTGAAGAAGACTCACAGCGCCTTCATCAGGGTTGACAGAAGCCTTCACACTGTGTAGAATACGGGTGTATATGATTGTGCGGGAGTAGCTCAGGGGTAGAGCATCGGCTTCCCAAGCCGAGTGTCGCGGGTTCAAATCCCGTCTTCCGCTCCAGAGGCGGCATAGCCAAGTGGTAAGGCAAGGGTCTGCAAAACCCTCATACCCCGGTCCGAATCCGGGTGCTGCCTCCATTTTTATATCCAGGCATCCCTGCCGGGATGGCGGAACTGGCAGACGCACGGGACTTAAAATCCCGCGGTGGCAACACTGTGTGGGTTCAATTCCCACTCCCGGCACCAGACGTCCTTTCGAGGACCCGACCCCACTTCCAAGCTGTAGGCATGCGGGGAGAACGGAGGTTCCAAATCCCTTGCCGTCGAAGCTCGTTCCTTCCGGGAAAACGAACCTCTGTAGCCGCTTGCGTGTCGCCACATCCGAGCTTTCCCAGAGTGATCCCATCCCGTCCAGCAGTGTCAGACCAGCTTTCACGATGCTCATGTCAGTCCTCTGACTCTGGAGGCAGTGGCACTTCTCCTCCTCAAGCGCCTGGACGGACCGATCGACGTCGTCAAGAAGGTGTTCGCATGGAGAAGCCAGCGATGGACACTGCACGAGATTGCGGAGGCGTTGAACAAGGAGAGCGCCACCCGGCGAGGGATGCGCTGGCAGCCAAGGCAAGTCTCGAGGATTCTCGAGCACCGGAGTCTGTACCGCGGGCGCTATGCCTATGCGAAGACTGAAACGAAAGGCCAGCAGGAAGCGATCCTGCGCTAACGCCGGACACCTCGGAAAACGACAAAGCACCTCTTGTGAGGTGCTTTTCTGCTACGGTGGAGCGGCGTGTCCGCCATTTGACTTGTGTGGAACGGCGACATTCGTTGGGACGTACAACGTAGTCATGGAGAATACTAGTGGTCTCGGCAATACGTGCCAGCGTAACGTTTCGGCGTCAACCACCGCGCGAAGTCTCCTGCACTACTTCGAATCACTGAATGGCTGACTCATCGGTTGCGAGTGTGCGTGGCACGCCAGATCAGGAACCTGTTTCAAATTGCGTCTTTCAACTAACGTGTTACTATGGTAAAAGAGTAGTTGCCTTCATCTCAAGTGCCCACAAGGAGGGACACAATGAAGGGAACCATTGCCATCATAATCGATGGACACGCATCTGACAAACAGCTATCAGGGTGGAAACGGCAACTTCAGGACTTCTTCAGAGCCAGCGCACCTGAGTGCTACGATACTCTTGTGACAGGCATCCTCCTTTGCCGGAGGGAAGGGGAACATGGCCATGGAATGACGACAGGAGACGCAGACAAACGGGTCATGGCTATGCTCAGGGGACTGTGGCCTGCTCCATATTCGCTGGATAGTCGAATGTAAAAGAGACGTTGTGGTGTGCCAACCAGGGTTCGCGATCCCTGGGAGAGCGAAGAAGCAAGGGGGGTATCATGACAGCAAGAGCCGGCAACAAAGCGAGCACAGCGAGAGCGCCAGTCAAGGCCAAGGCAATCAAGACACAGAAGATCTCTGGAAAAGCAGCCGAGGCGCATGAGACGGCGAACGGACCCTCTGCTGGATTCCCCATCGTTGGCATCGGCGCGTCGGCCGGGGGACTGGCAGCGTTCGAAGCCTTCTTCTCGGGCATGCCCGCCGACACCGATCCGGGCATGGCCTTTGTGCTCGTACAGCATCTGGCCCCTGACCACGAGAGCATCCTCACGGATCTCATCCGGCGCTATACCCGCATGGAGGTCTCCCAGGTCGAGGATGGAATGGTCGTGCACCCCAATTGCGTCTACATCATCCCGCCGGACCGCGACATGGCCTTCCTGAATGGCACACTCCAGTTGCTGGAACCATCCGCACCGCGTGGCCAACGCCTGCCCATCAACTTTTTCTTCCACTCCCTGGCCCAGGACCAGCACGAGCGGGCCATCTACATCGTGCTTTCGGGCACTGGCAGCGACGGCACCCTGGGCGTGCGAGCCATCAAGAGCGAGGGAGGCATGGTCATGGCCCAGACCCCTGATTCCGCCGAGTACGACGGCATGCC
>NZ_QXIU01000102.1 GCF_003570935.1 Candidatus Cryosericum odellii | reverse complement strand
GTCGCCCGAAGAAACACAGCACATGCTCCACGAACTGCAGGTGCATCAGATCGAGCTGGAGATGCAGAACGAGGAATTGCGCCAGGCTCAGGTGGAACTGGACACCGGGCGGGCACGCTATTTTGACCTCTATGACCTGGCACCGGTGGGTTACGTCACCATCAGCGAGCAGGGGCTGCTCCTGGAGGCCAACCTCACCACCGCCACCCTGCTGGGCGTGACCCGCAACGACCTCATCAAGCAGCCCTTCTCACGGTTCGTCCTCAGAGAAGACCAGGACACCTGCTACTTTCTCAACAAACAGCTCTTTGAGACCGGTGAGCCGCATGGCTGCGAACTGCGGATGGTGAAGAAGGACGGCACGGCATTCTGGGTACGGTTGCAGGCCACCTCAGTACAGAATGCCGCTGGACCGGCCGTATCACGCGTTGTGATCAGCGACATCACCGAGCGCAAGCAGGCGGAGGAGGATCTGAAGAAACGGAATCTGTTTGTCGAAAGTCTGCTGGAAAACGCACCGATTGGATTCGCCGTCAACACAATATCCGACGGGCAACGGGTGTTTGTGAGCCGCAATTTCGAGAAGATCTACGGGGTGGAACCGGACAGCATGCAATGTGTCAGTGACTACTTTGAGAAAGTGTATCTGGATCCGGTGTTCCGCGAGAAGATGCGCGAACGTATTATGGCAGACATGGCGACCGGAGAGACCGCGCGGATGAGCTGGGAGGACATCCCGATCACAACGCACGCCGGCGAGCGCAGGGTCGTCACCGCCGTCAATATCCCGTTGCCTGACCAGAATCTGATGATTTCCACGGTACAGGATGTCACCGAGCGCAAGCAGGCAGAGGAGGCGCTCCTGCAGGCAAGAGACGACTGGGAAAGCACCTTCGACAGCCTGACCGATGCGGTAACCATTCATGACAAGAATTACGATATTATCCGTGCGAACAGCAGTGCGCGTCAGATGCTGGGACTGCCTCTCCTGGGCAATCTCATCACGAAGGCGAAATGCTTCATGTGTTACCATGGCACGGAAAAGCCACCGGAAGGATGTCCCAGTTGCAGAAGTCTCGTGACCGAGCAACCGAGCTCCTATGAACTCTTTGAACCTCACCTGAACAAGTATCTGGAAATCCGGGCTATACCAAGGTTTGACACTCACCACCAGTGCATCGGGTTGGTACATGTCGTCAGAGACATCACCGAGCGCAAGCGGGCGGAAGAAGAGATTCAGCGGGAACGAGCATTTTTCGACCGATTGGTGGAGTCAGCCCCGGAAGGCATCGCGATCACCGATACCCAAGGCAAGGTCTTGCGGGTCAACGCCGAGTTCGTGCGCATGTTTGGCTATGAGCTTGATGAAGCCGTCGGACAATGTCTCGACGACCTGGTGGCACCTCCCACCCGCCAGGAAGAAGCCAGAGCGATCACAAGGTCCACCAACCAAGGGGAGAAAACTCTTCTGGAAACAGTGCGGCGCAGGAAGGACGGCACCCTCGTTGATGTATCCCTCATCGGTGCGCCTATTCTTGTCGCAGGGAAGCTGGAGGCGGGTTACGGCATCTACCGTGACATCACCGAGCGCAAGCAGGCCGAAGATCAACTCCGACAGTCCCAGAAGATGGAGGCCATCGGCCAATTAGCAGGTGGCGTCGCCCACGACTTCAACAACCTGCTGACCGGCATCCTGGGCAACATCGCCCTGATACGCGGGGGTCTGCCTGCTGCCGACCCGCTGTTGGAAAACCTGAATGCAGCCGAGACCGCTGCCCGTCAGGCCGCCGACCTGACAAAAGGACTCCTTACATTCGGCCGCAGCGCCATGGTCCTGCCGGTGTCCATGAATATCACGACCGCGCTCGACGCGACCCTGGCACTGCTGAAACAGTCACTGCCAGCCACCATGGAGATCGTCCGTGACTATGAGCAGACGGCATGGAACGTCCTGGTGGACCAGTCGCAGATGACGCAGATCCTCCTCAACCTCGCGGTGAACGCACGCGATGCCATGAAGGGCAAAGGAATACTGACGATACGCACAAGCAACGAGGTTGTGGGGGAGAAGTACGTCCAGACCCATCCTTTTGCGCGGACAGGAGAATTTGTCCACCTGAGCGTCACAGACACGGGCCCCGGGATGTCTTCGGAGGTCATGCAGCATCTCTTTGAACCATTCTACACGACGAAGCCAATAGGTTCCGGCACGGGGCTGGGCCTCTCGATCGTCTACGGTGCCGTCAAGCAGGCCGGTGGATGGATCACGGCAGTATCCGCTGAAGGCGTCGGGGCAACCTTCGACATCTACCTCCCCCGCTGCCTGGAAGAAGGCACGAAGTCTTTGACTCCCAGTCCCCTCTCTGAGAACACATGCAGGGGAATGATCCTGGTGGTCGAAGACGAGCCAATCGTGTGTGCGGTCGCACAGGCTCTCCTGAGCAGGAGCGGATATACGGTCCTGACGGCACCGGACGGAGCATCTGCCCTGAACGCCCTGCGCGAGCACCCGACGGACATCAGGATCATCCTGCTGGACATGACCATGCCGGGCATGACCACTGACGAAATCGTGCAGGCCATCCGGGCCCTGAACTCCACGGTCTCCATCCTGCTGAACTCCGGGTACACCTCCAACGACGCCGTCAATCAGATGCTCGCGGAGCACAGTGTCCAGGGGTTCCTGGGCAAACCGTATACCTTGGGCGAGCTGGTGGGGAAGGTCCAGGAGCTGCTTTGCCGAAGCTGAGGACGCTACCGAACGCCTCAGGAAGTCCGGGACGTCTGCATTCTGACGGCCGAGGTCCCAGGAACTCCTGTTTGACAAGCATGGGTCCCATATTCGAGAGAGACTACTACCATAGTAGAGTATTGGTTCCAGACACTCGGGTAGTGGACACACGGACGACATTCCCCTGATCGTGGATAGTGCTATCTCTTCCACTGTGCCGGTGTTGCAGTGCTTGAGGACTCGTGATCGCTATCGTTCGCGGATTGCTCAGCAATCTTGCTGAGTCTCGACAACTCTGCGAGCAAGAGGTTCCAACTGGAATCGCTCTGGCGCACCACCGCATTCTCTATGATGACACAATGTCTCAGCATCTGACACGAGATTGCTGAACCTACGTATGACGGTAGACCCTCCATGTGATGTCGGCTTTGCCCATATGCGATAGAGGGATGTATATATCGGGATTGGTATCGGCAATCTGCGACCCTGACGCGAGTTGAACCCCCATCTTGATGGTCGCAAGATACGTCTTCTCATACAACATGGCATCGATACCATTCTTCTTGCGTGTTGTCCCAAGGACAAAGACGCGGCATTGTGTGAATTGCCGGTGTTTAACGCGATCCCTGAGCAACCTGAAAATTCCCAGGTCGCGCCGGATGTCCGACAGCCCATAGATGTGGGTGCTGGGGACGTACGCCGTGTGAAGCCGATCATATTCTTCGATCACCTCGTTGAGATCGGGCAGCGTTACAGCCATGCCGATGACAGGATGATCCGGTTTCGTCATATCTTCGACCACAAAGACCAAGTCCTCGATGGCAATCATTTTCAATCCGCTCGCGAGATAGTCGAACTCCTCTTCGGAGAAAAGTTCAAACTGTGGGTGGACGCTGGTGTCCCACGCGACGTTATAGATGGTCTTCACTCGAGCGATCTCATTTGCCCAATCGCTGATCTTGACGGATCTGACAGCAACCCCTTGGCGTGCCAGCCGTTGCTCGAGGTCCTGCCCGCGGCTTCGCATGTCACCCAGGCGCTCCATGTAAGCAGAAGCACTCTCGTGCGTCATGCGAAAGGCATACCAGTCGTTTTCCTTGACTCCCCACTGTTCCAGAAAGTGCGTGTAGTATGGAGGTTGATAGGGCTCCATGACCATGGGGTGTTTGTCAAATCCATCAACAAGAAGACCAGCCTCACCGTTGGCGTTGAACCGTGCCGGGCCGATGATCTTAACGGTGCCGGTCTGCTGCAGATCCTGAGTGGCTGCGTCAAGCAGTGCAGCGGCGACCTCGTCATCGTCGAATGACTCGAACAACCCGATCCACCCAATCTCACCCTGAACTGTGCGTTCGCTATAGGAACGGTCGATGAAGGCTGCGATGCGTCCGACGGGCTCACCATTCTTATGGGCCACGTAGTACTGCAGGAATGAACAATGATGGAAAAAGGGGTTGGCGCCGGGGAACTTCTTCTTCCACCAGTTGCGGTCGGGGTTCAGGTCATTCATCTCCGCAGCCAGGATGGGCATGACTTTGTGCGACTCGGCAGTACTGTAGAAGGGGATACTCCAGGCCACGTTGACGAATTCTTTGAGCTTGGCGACTGACAGGGGAAAGGATCCCTTCACTGAGACCGGCTGGGAGATGAGTCGCTCTATTGTCACTGTCGTTTTCATGGTTCCTCCGGGGTACTGATCGTAATAGACATGGTGGTGCTCCTGCAGTTTCGCTGCTATAATAAATTCTAAGACTCGTCCCCTGCCGCGAATTATGATACGCGAAATGGGCAACCTGTAAATTGATAGGATGTCTCCGACAACATGCCACTTATACTGGAAAACCTTGAAAAGATGTACGGCGATCGCCTCCTCTTCCGGTCTCAGCACTGTACCATTGGTGCCGGAGACAAGGTCGGCATCGTCGGCCCAAACGGAAGCGGCAAGACAACACTCCTCCGTATTCTGGCAGGCGCAGATGACGAGTACGACGGGACGGTCCAGATCACTGGTAGGGACAGTTCCTGCTTCATCGATGCTGTCCCCGTGGACCCCGCGCGTACTGCCCGGCAGATTGTTGCTGAGCCTTTTGAGCACCTCCGCGCTCAGGATACACGGATCCGCGAGCTGGAACGCCTTCTGTCTACTGCCGCTGAGACCGATGACTACCTCGCCGAACTCGCCCGGCAGACCGAACAGTTCGAGGCAGAGGGGGGCTACGACTACATCGTCAACATGAACAAGGCGCTCTCCAGCCTCGGGTTTGCCACAGAAGATCTTGACCGCCTTGCGGGGACGATGAGCGCCGGAGAGATCTCTCGACTGCGTCTGTCGCGGCTGGTCAGCGACACCCAGAACATCTGGCTGCTGGATGAGCCCACCAACTACCTGGACATTCCAGCCGTGCAGTGGCTCGAACGCCAGCTCAAGGGGCTGCAGGCAACGCTCCTGGTAGCATCGCACGACGTCTGGTTTCTGGACCAGGTGTGCAACAAGCTCCTTGTCATTGAGAACGGGACACTGCGCCTGTTCAACGGAGGGTATACCGACTATGTCCGGGTCAGGGATGCCGAAGCCGCCGACCGCGCCCAGCATGATGTGGAGATCAAACGGGAGATCGAACGCATGCGGCAGTACGTCGAGAAGTACAGGTATGGGACGCGCGCAAGTCAGGCTGCCTCGCGCGAGAAAGCCATGGAGCGTCTGAAGCTGAAGGTCCAGACTGAACCTGCCTCCACGCGCAAACGCGTCCACGTGCGGCTGCGCAACACAGGAGAGAGTGGAGAGATCGCGCTGCGCCTCGAGCACGTTAGCAAGTCGTACGGTGATCGAGCGATTCTCAGCAAGGCAAACGTCACGATCCTCTCTCGTCAGCATGTGGCTATCCTTGGCCGCAACGGGGCGGGGAAGTCGACACTGCTGGGCATAGCGATGGGGCAGATCGTCCCCGACGATGGTGACATCTACTGGGGACCAAGCGTGCGGTACTCCTTCTTCCCTCAGAACTACACGCTCTTCGAGAAAGAAACTGCCATGGAGTGGATCACGGCGCGGCGTCCGCAGATGATCGTCTCGGAGGTCAAGGCGCTATTGGGCAGTTTCGGTTTTACTGCTGATCAGATGGACCAGCAGACCGGGGCGATGAGCAGCGGAGAGAAACAGCGCCTGCTGCTGGCTTTGCTGTCTACCGAAACGGCCAACATGATCATCCTGGACGAGCCGACGAACTTCCTGGACATCCAGACACGAGAGTCACTCGCTTCGACGCTCCGAGCGTTCAATGGAACAGTCCTGTTCGTATCACACGACCGGACATTCATCGATGCGGTCGCCGACCGCATTATCCTC
Organism: Candidatus Cryosericum odellii; assembly: GCF_003570935.1. Lineage (GTDB taxonomy): Bacteria > Caldisericota > Caldisericia > Cryosericales > Cryosericaceae > Cryosericum > Cryosericum odellii. The sequence goes on along the minus strand of NZ_QXIU01000102.1, from coordinate 2,857 downwards.
ATCGAACACAGCAATGTCTCGGTGCTGGAGGGAAATTACTCGGCAAATCGGCAGGACCTGTTCAACGACCGTGCCGGCAGGACTGCGTCCTCTGGTCATGCAGCTGCTCAGGACAACACCAGACCCACACGGACGTCACACAACAGGCTCATGGGCCTTGAAGCCCACGTACGGCTTCTCGAGCGCCAGATTGGCGAGATAGAACAGGAACAGGCTGATCTCATACGGAGACTGCAGGAAGAAGGGCCTGCCATGCAGGGAACAGATATCGCGTCACTGTCGGTGCATATCCACGAGCTGCAGGTACGACGGGAGGAGCTGTTCGAGGAGCTGGCAGTGGCAGAAGAGCAGTTCTTACAAGCCTCGGCGTCGTGATTCGATTTCCTGGAGCAGCTCCTCGCGGGACGCAAATCCCCACCGCTCCAGCAGTTCCTCCGAGAGGTCATACACGAGAACCTTCTTCAGATAGTCCCGTTTTGTCGTCAGGAGCTTCCGTTCAAGGAGCGACACCAGAGCTTTGTCGCTCGTGACTCCGCGAAGCTGCAGAATTTCCTTGCGTGCCAGCGCCCCCTTGGTAATGATGAGAGCGAGGACCTCCATGGCCTGTCTGGAGAGGCCGACCTTGGGTCTGGGTTGAGCCGGTTCAGGCGTGAGCTTGTCTGGAACCGAGAAGCAGTACTTCTGGCCGTCCTGAACGAGACGGACGCCACGATTGGCGTAGTCAGCTTGGAGACTCTCCAGGAGACGCCGGGTCGCCTGGCAACTCTGTCCCGCCCGGCGCGCCAGATAGCGGACACCCACGGGACCCTCAGCCGCAAACAGGATGGCCTCGAGTCGCTGCTTCGCAGCCTGAAGCTCCAGTCCCGTAATGAATTCCTGACTTTCTGTGCGCTCAGTCATTCGGTTTTCCCACGTACTCAACGGCAATACCCTCGAACCGGCTCTGCTGAGCAATGTGCAGCACTCCCATCTTGGTCAGGATGAGGATCGCGAGAAAACTCAATACCACACGCTCTCGGGAATCGGATGAGTCGAAGATATCCTCAAACAGCATAGTTCCTCTCTCCTGCAGTAGCTCGCGAAGCTCCCGCATGACCTGTTGAAGACTCAGATAGACCGGTCGCTGGTCCTCGCTCTTGGTGGGCTTGCGCGCTGCGATGCGTTCAACAATGCGGGCAAGTGCCTCAAGAAGAGCGTCCGACACCTCGTCACCTGTCTGCTCCTCCGCTGGAGGGAGAGTGGTCCTCACATTAGGTCTCTTGTACGGAGCTCTGCCCGCATTGACTTCCTGAAGGACCTCGAGAATAGGCCTGGCGTACAACCCCGCCTCGTCCAGCGCTCTGATGCCTTCCTGCAACGATTTCTCCTGCGCGGCTGCGTGCCCGAACAGGACGAACTCGCTCTTCAGCTTAAGAAGATCAGCCAGCATGTAGACGAGCTCGGCGTGCTCCTCGACCCCGGCGTCGCGCCGAATGGTCATGCTGCAGAAGTCCACCAGGCGCTCGACGACGACGTCGGCAACGTCGGCCCGCCCGGCCCGCCCAAGGAGTCTCAGGTTGTTCACGGAATCCGTCAGTCCCGCCACATTCAGATCCCCATGGCCTCCCTGACCATCCGCACAGTCTCGGCGGCGACCACCGAGGCCTTCTCCCGGCCTTCGACCAGAATGCGGTCAACCGACTGAGGATCGGCGGCAAAGGCGGCCCGTCGCTCCTGGAACCCGACCAGCCGCTCCGAGACCATCGCTGCGACAGAGCGTTTGTGGGCGACGCAGCCTAGACACCCCTGTTCACATTGAGTCTTTGCTTCTGGCGCGGTGTCCGGCTGAAGCAGCTTGTGATACTGGTAGATGACACAGCCGGCTTCTGGGTGACCAGGGTCATCCTTGCGTACCTTCAAGGGGTCTGTGTAGGCCGTCATCATGCGCTTCGCCGTCACTTCCGGCGGATCGGAGACTACGATGTCGTTGCCAAGAGACTTGCTCATCCTGCGTCCGTCGAGGCCCGACAACCGCTGAAACTCGTTAAGGATAGGCTGAGGCTCTGGGAAGAGGTTGACGTGATACGTATGGTTGAAGGCGCGCGCCAGTTCACGGGCAAATTCAAGGTGTGGGACCTGGTCCTTGCCAACTGGCACTACTTCCGCGCGGTAGACCATGATATCGGCGGCCATCAGGACAGGATAACTCAACAGGCCAAGGTTCACGTTGTCCTTGAGGTCCATATCCCGGATCATCTCTTTGACGGTCGGGTTGCGCTCGACCCACGATACGGGCGTGATCATCGCCAGGAGCGTGAACAGATAGGCATGCTCCGGCACGTCGGACTGGCAGAAGATGGCGGATTTCTGCGGGTCAAGTCCCGCCCCCAGCCAGTCGAGGGCCATCTCACGCCGGTACTCACGAATCGAACCACTCTCGTTCCACTTGGTGGTCAGCGCGTGCATGTCCGCGACCATGAAGTAGCAGTCATACTCGTCCTGCAACTTCACGTAATTCGCCAGTACGCCCAGATAGTGACCAAGGTGGAGCTTGCCAGTTGGACGCATGCCACTCAGAATACGTTTTTTCATGGGCACCTCACAGCCTCAGGACGGTATTCAAAATAAAGCCAAGGACCTTGTTCATCACACTGGTGATGATGTTAAACCAGAGAAGGGCCAGCAGGATGACGGTCCCGTACAGGTCCACCGCACGGTCGTACAGAAACCGCTCCGGCCTCTTGAAGAAGAGTGCGAAAAAGACCTTGGAACCATCGAGCGGGGGGATAGGAAGGAGATTGAACACGCCAAGTGCTACCGAGAACTCGACAAGACTCAGCAGGACACTATTCACATAGCTGAACTGCGTGACGAACGC
>NZ_QXIU01000101.1 GCF_003570935.1 Candidatus Cryosericum odellii | reverse complement strand
CACGTGGGCGTCTTCTTCGACCAGTCGGGAACGATCCGCATGGACGAGGTCATCAAGTACATCTTCGGTCTTGATGCCAAGGTCGCGCCCATGCCGATTATCACGCGCCAGAGCGTACTGCTCGATATGAGCGACGCTTTCATCGACCCTATGGACGTTGCGGCTCAGGCCGTCCCGCCTCATCGACCGAAGAGCAACCACCACGACTGAGATACAGCAACAACAAAAGCTCCCCAGGTGACTGGGGAGCTTTCCGTTTCTTACATAGTAGTCCAGCTAATCGCCGTAGTCGTCTTCCTCGCGCCCAGAACGCTTCCGCTCCTTGAAATCAAGAAGCCTCTTACGAATGCGCAGTGACTTGGGTGTGACCTCCAGCAACTCGTCCTCGTTGATGTAGTCGAGAAACTGGTCGAGAGCGAACTGGATCGGCGGATCGATCTTCGTCGAGATCTCCGACGTGGAGGACCGCATGTTGCTGAGGTGTTTCTCTTTCGTCGGATTCACCTTCAGATCGTGATCGCGCATGGTCTCGCCGACAATCTGGCCGGCATACACTTTTTCTGCAGGCGCAACAAACAGCTTGCCGCGGTCTTGGATGTGTGCGATAGCGTAGGCTGAAACAGCCCCTGTATGGTCTGAGACAAGAACACCGTTCCTACGGCCGCCAATCTTGCCTGCCCACTCCAGGTACCCCAGGTACGTATGGGTCATGACGCCGTTGCCTTTGGTCGAACTCAGGAACTCGGACCGAAAGCCAAAGAGACCTCGAAGAGGAATCGTATAGCTGAGACGGACATATGCTCCCTTGAGGTCGAGCATCTTCTCCATAGTCCCGCGCCGTTCGCCCAGCATATTGATGACGACTCCCTGGTATTCCTTGGGAACATCGAGGACAAGGGTCTCATACGGTTCGAGGACCTTGCCACCCTTCTTCTCGGTAATGACTTGCGGCATCGAGACCTGAAACTCATAGCCTTCGCGACGTATCTGTTCGATGAGGATAGCCAGCTGAAGTTCGCCTCGTCCCGCGACAGTGAACCGATCGGGCAGGTCGCCCCAGTCGACAGCGATGGAAACGTTGGTACGCAGCTCCTTCTCGATACGCTCACGTAGCTTGTTGGAGGTCACGAACTTCCCCTCCATGCCTCCGAATGGACTGTCGTTGACCATGAACATCATCGAGACCGTCGGTGGTTCGATGGTCAGCATATTCAGTTTCACCGGTCGTTCAGGGTCAGTGACTGAGTCTCCGATGGTGATAGCAGGTATGCCTGCGAACGCGAAGATCTCGCCAGCCTCGACACTTGGAACTTCCTTCCGCTCCAGCGCCTCGAAGATAAAAAGCTTGAGGATCTGGCCCATGTATTCGTCATCGCCGGAGAACACCTTGACCTTGTCTCCAGTCTTCAGCTGTCCCCCGAACATGCGGCCAATGCCGATGCGGCCGATATAATCATCGTGGGTAATGTTGGTGACCAGGACAGACAGCGGGCTCCCTGGGTCATATTCAGGAGCTGGGACCTTCTTGAGCATGAGCTGGAACAACGGCGTCAGGTCCTGCGGCGGGTCGTTGAGGTCCATGGTCGCTTTGCCGTCACGGCCCGAAGCATAGACGACGGGGAAATCCAGCTGCTCTTCGGTTGCGTCGAGTTCGACAAACAAGTCGAAAGTCTCGTTGATGACTTCCTGGATACGGGCGTCCGAACGGTCGATCTTGTTGATGACCACGATCGGCCTGAGATTGAGTTCGAGAGCCTTCTTGAGGACGAACCGCGTCTGCGGCATCGGTCCCTCGGAGGCGTCGACCAGGAGCAGTACCCCATCCACCATTCTCAGGACGCGTTCCACTTCGCCACCAAAGTCCGAGTGACCAGGCGTGTCGACGATGTTGATCTTGACACCCTTCCACACCAGCGACATGTTCTTCGAGATAATGGTGATGCCACGCTCCCGCTCGAGGTCCCCCGAGTCGAGGATGCAGTCCCCCATCTGGTCGATATTACGGAACAGTTTACACTGCCGCATCATGGCGTCGACCAGTGTCGTCTTCCCGTGGTCAACGTGCGCAATGATACCTATATTACGAAGATCGTTTCTATGCACTCAAGCACTCCCTTCAAACAAGCATGGTTGGAGACCAGTAATGGCCTCAAACTATTATTATACCCTTGTTTTCAGGCGTTCAATGCCCCGAGTGCGATGGAATAGAACTTGGAGTCTTCGGAATCCCCCCTGCTGGCCAGGATACAGGGCGCAGTCGTGCCAGTCACCATGGCCGCGACCTCACCGCTCCCAAACCTGCACAGCACCTTGTAGAAAACGTTTCCAGACTCGATGTTCGGTACGATGATGATGTCCGCGTCCCCCTGGATGCGGCCCATGAAACCCTTGACCTGGCAAGCGTCAGGGAACAGCGCACAGTCGATGGAGATAGGCCCCTCACCGATGATGGCGCCAAACTGCTTTCGGACCGCCATTCCAGCCAGCACTGCGGCCTCCTGGCTGCTTGCAAACTTCAGCACACTCTCACTCGCCGACAGGAACGCCACTTTGGGGACGTCAATGCGAAGGCTGTGCACAACACCCACGGTCAGTTTCGTGATGCGCACCTTATCCTGCAGTGAGGGAAGCGGCACTACGGCGACGTCTGACACGATGATAAGGCGCGGGTAGTTGGGAGCCTCGAACACGGCCACGTGTGACAGCAGACCGCCCTCGGGTAGCAGTCCGTTCTGTTTGTCAAGGATGCCCCGCATGTAGTTGTCCGTGTGAGCAAGGCCCTTCATCAGCATATGCGCACTTCCATCACGGACCAGTTTTACGGCTGCTTTGACCGACGGCAGTTCGCCCTGGACGTCCATGATCTCGAAGAGGCTGGTGTTGACGTCACTCGCCGATGCCACCTCCGCGATCTTCGCCGCGCTGCCCACGACGACAGCGTCGACAATGCCCTCCCTGACTGCGCGCTGTACCGCCTGCAGCGTGTGGACGTCTTCGCCATAGGCTACTGCCATGCGCTTGCGCGGCAGGCCTTTCACTGCGGCCGCAATATCCGAAAGGTGCGTCATTGGTCCCATACCGGTCTCCCTAGTAGTAGGCTACGATGCCCAGTGCCACGGACATGAGCTTGGTTCGTCCGTCGTCGGCCCTCGAGGGTACGAGGACAGGCTTCCGGGCACCAATCGTCACGTGCGCAGATGTGAATCCTGCAAAATAGGTCATAGACTTCCCAAGCAGGTTGCCACCCTCAATGTCGGGAACGATGAGAATGTCCGCATTGCCTGCGACGGGACCGCTGAGGCCCTTGATAGTTGCGGCACGCTCGGAGATAGCGTTATCCAGCGCAAGAGGTCCGTCCACGACGCATCCCTTGATCTGTCCGCGCTCCCACATCCGCGTTATGATCGCTGCGTCCTCCGTGCATGGCATCTTGTCGGTCACTGTCTCGACGGCTGCCAGCACAGCTACCTTGGGGTTCTCGTACCCCAGCTTGTGGTACACGTTTACCGTATTCCTGATGGCCTCCACCTTCTCCTCGAGCGTTGGAGCGATCAGGATGCCACCATCGACGACAGCCAGCAGCGAGTGGCGCACGCGGGTATCTTCGTACAGCGAGCACTCGGAAAGCACCTTGCTGACCCGGATGCCATTCTCCTTGTCCAGCACTGCGTGCAACATCTGGGCCGTCTGCGCCCCACCCTTGAGGATGACGTCCACCTTGTCATCGCGCGCGAGCGCCACCGCGACCGCACACGCCTCGGCAGGCGAGCCGGCTTCCTCGATCTCGAATGCGTCAGGGTCGGCCCCGGCCTGCACCAGCAGCTCCCGGATCTTGTCGGGTACGCCCACCAGGACGGGTGCCGCAATACCTGCCTCATGCGCCAGCAAAGCCGCATGCAGCGAGACTTCTTCGGGGAATGCGACCGCCAGCTTCTTCCGGCCGCGCTTCTTCGCCTCTTCCAGCAACTGGTCAAACGTCCTGATCTCCATGGAACCTCCTCTACTCGTACGTCTTTTCCGCCTCAAGCCCTTGTTTGAGACGCACGTACGCCTCGTTGAGAGCCTCCAGCTCATTCTCCCCCGGCATGATCTCGACGGGAGCGATGAAGCCCACCCTTGCGATGACCCATCCGACGATGACATCGCTGTGCGCAAGTCCCCCGGTCAGTACGATGACGTCGACGTCACCTTCCAGCACCGTGGCCATAGCGCCAATTTCCTTGGCTATCTGATAGGCCATCCCTTCGTAGACCGTCGCTGCTTCCTGGTCGCCCGCGGCAATCCGGGCTTCGACCTCTCGCGCATCGTTTGTATCAAGATACGACACGAGTCCGCCCGTGTGCGTCAGCCGCTTGACGAGCTCAGCTTCGGTCGCGCCTTCCTCGAAACACAGCCGCACGAGCGCCGAGACGGGAAGCCCACCCGTGCGCTCAGGCGAGAATGGACCCTGCTCGTTGGCGTTGTTGACATCGACGATACGCCCGTGGCGAAGCGGTGCGATGGAGATACCTCCGCCGAGGTGCGCCACGATCATGTTCATCTCCTGCAAGGTTGTTCCATGAGCCTTTGCGATGTTGTAGGCAACTCTGCGGATGTTCAGCGCATGGACCAGCGACTGCCGCGGGAGTTCCTTGAGGCCGGAGATGCGAGCGATGTTCTCGAACTCGTCTACCGACACGGGGTCGGCGATATAGCACGGGATGTCGGCGCCCACCGCAAGCGCATGCGCGATCGGTGCTCCCAGATTCGCCGCATGCTCATGTACCGCACCTCCGATGCAATCATGCAGCATCCTGTCGTTTACGGCGTAGATTCCCGATGCCAGTGGATGCAGCAGTCCGCCGCGTGCCATGATTGCTTCCAGACCCGTGGCGCTCGTGCCATGGCGCGACAGGAAGTCCAAGACTGCCTGTGTTCTCATGGGCAGCTGGTCAGCAATGCCGTGAAAGTGCGCCAGCTCGCCCGCTGAATGGTCCAGCGATTCCTGGGCGACCAGTTCAGGTCCCTCATACAGGGCGACTTTCGTAGATGTAGATCCAGGATTGATGGCAAGAATCATGCGGGGCACCTGCTGCATGAATGACTAGGGAAACAATAACTCGCGGGCATTGGCCAGTGCGACCTCGGACGCCCGATCGCCTGATACCATCCGCGCCAGCTCACGGACACGTTCCTCGCCCGTGACGCGGCGCACTGCCACCGTGGTCGAATCCTCGCTCTGCTCCTTGGAGATGACGAGGTGCGTTCCTGCTCTGGCCGCGATGGTGGGCAGATGGGTGATGACGATGACCTGGCGATGCTTGCCGAGACTGTCCAGCTTGCCGGCAACTGCCAGCCCCGTTGCGCCACCGATGCCGGCATCTACCTCGTCGAACACCATGGTAGGAATCTGGTCGGTCTCCGCAAACACCGTCTTGAGCGCGAGCATGACACGCGAAAGCTCTCCACCTGATGCGATCTCTCTGAGAGGACGTAATCCCTCCCCCGGATTGGGAGCAATAAGGAACTCGACCACGTCCAAACCCGTCTCAGATGCTCTGAACCGCTCATCTCCAACAGCGATACCCTGCTCATCGACGCTCTCCTCGATGGAACAGACGAACCGGGCATTGGACATAGCCAATTCAGCAAGCTGTTCCTCGACCTTGCGCGCAAGAACAGGACCACCTTGCTTGCGTTTCGCGGTCAGTAATGCGCCGATGCTCGAAAGTTCGTTCTCCAGCTGCGCTATGTGGCCACGCAAGCCGGCCTCGTCGCCCGCCCGCTCGTGGCGTTCATGCAGCTTGTCGTCGATCTCCGTCTCAAATGCAAGCAGACCATCGAGGTCCTTGTGATACTTCTCCTCGAGTCTGGCAATGGCGTCCAGCCGCTCAGTCACCTGTGCCAGTCGCGCATCATCCAGCTCAAGCCTGCTGAGATAGTCGCTCAAGGTGGACCCGGTTTCCTTGAGACTCGCCTGTGCCCCGTCCAGCAGGGATGCCACATCGTTCAGCCGGGGATCGATCGAACACAGGGCATCGATGGTGTGGTGCAGTTTTCCGACCTGTCGCACGATCCCTTCGCTGTCCCGGGATTCGTCTCCAACAAGGGCGACCGACGCCTGACCCACTTGCTGCTGCAGCTCACGGACATTCTCCAGAAGCCGCTGTTCTGCGATGAGCAGGCTGTCCTCTCCGATCTTCAGCTGTGCACGCTCAAACTCTCCCGACGCGAACTCCAGATAGGCGGTCTCATTGTCCCATTCTGTCCGGCGCGTTTCTATCTGTTCCAGTTCACGACGTGCGGCGCGCAGCTCTGCCAGCCTCGTGCCGAAGAGCTCGTGCGCAGACTGGGTGTCGTGCCCTAGAAATGAGTCCAGAAGCTGGAGATGATTCTCACGTACCAGCAACGACTGTGGCTCGTGCTGCCCGTGAACGTCCACAAGACTCTCGCCCAGCGATCTCAGTGTACTGATGGGGACGATGTGCCCGTTGATACGATACTTGTGCCTGCCGGTACGGTCTACCTCGCGCGTCGCCACGACGGTCATGTCGTCGTCCGTCACGAGGTCGCCCAGCATATCCCGCTGTAGACAGACACGCGGAAGCGCGAACTCCGCATCCAGTCGCAAACTGTCCGCACCCACGCTGATGAAGTCACTGGTCAGCTTGCCCCCCAGGACTGCACTGATAGCTCGCACGACGATAGTCTTGCCCGCGCCCGTCTCGCCGGTGATGACATTCAATCCGTCATCGAAGGATACGTGAACATCGTGCGCGATGGCCAGATTGTGGATGTCCAGTTCCAGAAGCATCGTTAGTGGCCCCAGTGGAACTTGGCACCCAGGACCTTGTAGAAATTTTTCTCGCGCAACCGGATGATATCGACATCCTGTGGGTATCTCGTCACGCATATTGTGTCAAAGCTGTGGATGTCGCCGACACGCTCTCCGTCACGTATGAAAGCCGCCTTGTCTCGCGACGGCTTCACCTTGAGAGTGATCTCACTGCCTGCCGATAT
>NZ_QXIU01000100.1 GCF_003570935.1 Candidatus Cryosericum odellii | reverse complement strand
GTGATCTCACTGCCTGCCGATATGACCAGAGGCCTCGACGTGAAGTCGTGTGGCGCAAGAGCAGTGAGTACAAGTGCTTCGACGGTAGGATCCAGGATAGGGCCTCCAGCGGCCAGCGAGTACCCTGTCGAACCGGTGGGTGTGCACACCAGGATGCCGTCTGCTGTGATCTGCCCTGCGCGCACGCCACCGATAAAGACCTCGAACGTGAGGATCTTGCCCGTAAGGTCCCGGACCACCAGAATGTCGTTGATAGCCGTCGTAGTGAGGATATCCTGACCCTCCCGCACAACGCGAGCCTCAAGGACGAGACGGTGCTCCACCGTGTACGAATGTGCAAGGACAGCGTCGAGCGACGTATAGACCTCATTCTCTTCGACGTCTGTGAGAAAACCGAGAGAGCCCAGGTTGATACCGAGGACGGGCAACCCCAGCTGGGTGCTGAGTCGTGAGGCGCGCAGGAAGGTCCCGTCGCCACCCAGGCTCAGAATGAAGGAACCGTCCGCCACTCCAGACGGGAGGGCGGACAGGTCGTCCTTCGAGGTCACAGTAACGACCTCGACCCCCTTGCCAGTCAGGTAGGGCCGAATCTCACGCTCGACTTCACGCGCGTCCTTGGAGTCCGCAGGGTAGTAGACGATGCTCTTCATCACGCTCTACAGTGTACGACGGATGTGCGAGGCTTCAAGCCGCTACCGCCCATCTGTTCCGGCCAGCAGGGCACGCGCCGCAAGCGCCAGCCCCTGTGCGTCGAGTTGATAGCTACTAAGGAGGTGTGCTCGCTTGTCCTGGACAGGGAACGCGTCGGGAACACCACACCGTCCGATACGCGCAATGTTCATGCCGGAACGAACGAGTACTTCGGCGACCGCGTCGTAGACGCCCGTAGAGCGTGTCGTCTCTTCAGCAACCAACACTGCCTGGCACGTGGCGGCCAGCCGTGTGAGGAGACGGGTGTCCAGTGGCTGGGCGAAACGGAGATCCGCAACACACACCTGGACTCCATCGCCTGCAAGGATTTTCCGGGCTTCCAGGGCCGAGCGAAGCACCGGCCCCAACGAAACAATGGCGACATCACTCCCTTCCGCCACAAGAGCACCAGTCCCGGCAATCATGGGAGGGCGCTCACCAATCTGTTCACTCAGGTCGTAGGCGACGTCCTTGGGATACCGGATAGCAAATGGCCCGGTGGCAGCAACTGACAGTTCCAGCATGCGCAGGAAGTCCCTGTGGTCGCCCGGGGAACACACGGTCATGCTGGGAACGCTCTTCAGAAAGCCGACGTCGAAGACACCCTGGTGGGTCGGCCCGTCATCACTGACCAGTCCAGCCCGGTCGACCGCGAACCGCACAGGCAGATTGCCGATGCCGACATCGTTGACGATTTGATCGTATGCGCGCTGGAGGAACGTCGAGTAGACCGCGACGTACGGCTTGTACCCTCGGCTGGCCAGCGACGCCGCCATGCCGACAGCATGCTGCTCGGCAATGCCGACATCATAGCAGCGATCGGGAAAGCGCCTGGCAAACTCGGCAAGACCAGTACCGTCCATCATCGCAGCCGTGATGGCGACGATGCGCTGGTCTGTCTCCGCGAGCCGTATCAGCGTTTCGCCAAAGACGTCGGAGTAGGTCGGCATGGACTTCTCCTCCTTGCTCAGCCCATTTTCGATGAGGAACGGTGCGACGCCATGGAAATGAGCCGGTTGTCGTTCGGCCAGCTCATATCCCTTGCCCTTGACGGTCACGACCTGCAGGACGACAGGCTGCTGGATATCCTTGACCATGTCGATCGCTTCGATGAGTTTGCCGATGTCATGTCCATCCACGACCCCGAAATACCGGAAACCCAGTTCCTCGAAGAAGATCGTGGGCAGGTACAGCCGTTTGAGCAGGGTTCTCAGCCAGCGAAGCCCGCGCCCCACCAGCGGAGACTCACGCACGCGCAGGTACCATGTACGCGTCCGCAGCCGGTTCAGTGCCCACGCCAAGCCTCCCACAGACCGGGAGATGGACATGGCGTTGTCGTTGAGGATAACCAGGCACTGGCCGTGCGCCCGTCCGAGGTTGTTGAGTGCTTCCAGGGCCATGCCGCCGGACAGCGCGCCATCACCGATGACCGCGACCACCCGCTGGTGTCCGCCATCCAGGCGCCGCGCCGCAATAAGACCTGCTGCCATGGAAAGGGACGTCGACGCGTGCCCCGCCAGGAATGTGTCATACGGAGATTCATTGGGATTCACAAACCCGCTGATCCCCCCACATTGCCGAAGCGTGCTGAACGACTTGTAGCGGCCGGTGAGAAGCTTGTGCGTATAGCCTTGGTGGCCAACGTCCCAGACGAGTTGATCCGTCGGCGTATCCAGCGTCATGTGGAGTGCGATCGTCAGCTCGACGGCTCCCAGATTCGACGCAAGGTGCCCACCGTTGATCGAGCACGTGTCGAGAATGACCTGCCTGCATTCAGCCGCCAGCGTCCGCAGCTGGGGGATGTCCAGCCCCCGGATGTCGGCAGGAGAGGAGACGTGCTCGAGAATCAACTTCGAGCCTTTTCCGCAAGAAGGTCGACGAGGCCCGTCAGGAATTCTCCACCGCTATCCAGCGCAAGCGCCGACTCACGAGCGCTCGCCAGATACTGCAATGCCTTCTCCCTGGCGTCAACAAGCCCCAGCGCGGTCACATAGGTCGCCTTCTTGTTCTTGACGTCCTGACCGGCGGTCTTGCCGGTTTGCGCTTCGGTTGCACTGGCGTCCGCGATGTCATCCACGATCTGGTACGCCATACCAAAGTTCTCGCCAAATGCGCGCAGCCTGCCCATGTCAGTCTCGCTGGCACAGCCAAAGATGCCGCCAAGCAGCACCGAAGCCTGGATAAGTGCCGCAGTCTTGTTCTTGTGGATATATTCGATCGTGCCCAGCTCGACGTGTTCGTCGCTGGAGGTGATGATATCCATCGCCTGCCCGCCGACGAGACCCTCGGCACCCGCCAGAGTGGCCATCATCCGCACTGCATCAATACACCGCTCAGCGCCGAAGGCATCGACCATCTGCGCGGACGAGAGCTCCTCGAATGCCATGGTCAGCAGCGCATCGGAAGCCAGAAGCGCCATGTCCTCGCCGTGAACCTTATGTGTCGTCGGCTTGCCGCGCCGCAGGTCGCTGTTGTCTATCGAAGGCAAGTCATCCTGAATGATGGAGTACGCGTGTACCATTTCGATAGCAGCGAGAACCGGCTTGATGCGCTCCCTGTCACGGGTGCACGCCTCATAGACGGCAAGACACAGAGCAGGGCGGACACGCTTGCCCGGCGAAAGCAGCGCATAGGACATCGCTGCATGCATGACGGATCCCTGAAGCGGAGCAAGGCAGTCAGCAAGCACTCCGTCGATGTAGTGCGCTTCCTCGTTGAGATGGTCCCTGATATCCATGTCAGCTCCCTTCCAGCTACGCACATCGATCTGTGATCACGTAGTCGACGTGGTCCACAGATGAGTAACGGCTCCCTTGCCTGACCAGTTCCACCAGGCGTAAGAGCCGCTGTTCGTCGCCCGATGCGACAATGTGTACAGTACCGTCTTCCATGTTTTCGGCCCTCGCGTCGATCCCGAGTTGAACCGCCGTCTGCTCCACGAAGTATCGAAACCCGACTCCCTGCACCATGCCGGACACGTCCGCAACCAGATTCTTCAAGGGCACCCGCTCGGTCAGTCTCCCGCGCCTCCGACACCACGCAAGACGCCGTTCACAAAACTCCCCGATTCAGCGCCACCAAACTCTTTGGCCAGTTCAACGGCCTCATTGGCCGCGATGGCCGTCTTGATGGGAGGCTTGCCATACTTCATCTCGAAAACAGCAATCGAAAGAATCACGCGGTCGACGACAGCGATCCTGTCGATCCCCCAGTTCTGCGTGTGTGTACCCACTTCGGCCAAAATGGCGTCCTGATGGGCCTGGACCCCCTGGATAAGCTTGAGCGCGTACGCCAGCACGAGCGGAGGCTCATGAACGTACGTGTCGAACGTCTGGTCATACGAGGCATTGCCTTGCGCCAGGCTATACAAGACCTGCAGCGCTATCTCGCGCGAGCGCCGGCGGTTCTGAACTCCCTGAGTCGTCGCCATGCGTCAGGCTCGCACGTCGGCGATATGGACGTTGACCTCCTGGATGTGATACGGAGTGGAGGCTTCAACTTCCTTGGCGACAGCGCCCCGCACACTGCCGGCAAGCTTGCGAAGGTCCGTCCCGAATCGTCCGACAAGAAACACGTCGAGCGTCAACTCAAGGCCGCTTCGCGTGATACTCACGCCGTGAGGCTCGTGACCCCCGCGATCCCAGCATGGAAAGTGCTCCTTGAGACCCTTCCACATCGACTCTACGCCCTCAACCGACAGGCAGGCGTGGACGATGAGAGACTCCAGTGCAGCATCAGTGATAAGGACTTTGTCCATGAGTTTATTTGACCCTCTCGAGGTAGTCTCCGCTGCGGGTGTCGATACGAATCTTGTCCCCTTCATTGACGAACAGCGGAACCATAAGTGAGAACCCGGTCTCGATTTCCGCGGTCTTGTTGGCGCCCGTGGCCGTATCGCCCTTGATGCCCGGCTCAGTGTGCGTGATAGTCGCCTCGATGAAGGTGGGCAACTCGACGCTCACCGGTTTCTCCAGGAAGTAGACGACGTCGACCACAATGTTCTCGATGAGATAGTTGACAGCATCGCCAAGATCATTCTTAGTCAGGCCGATCTGCTCATATGTCCCTGAGTCCATGAAGGTGTAGACACCGTCAGCATCATAGAGGTATTGCATCTTCTTGTGCTCGAGATATGCACTCTTGACCTTCTCATCGGGACGGAAGGTCTGCTCAACGACGTTGCCGGACATGAGGTTCTTCATCTTGAGGCGGACAAATGGAGAGCCCTTACCGGGCTTGATATGCGTGAACTGAATGACGGCAAACGCCTGACCGTCTATCTCAAACGTAACACCTGTGCGCAATTCATTGGCGGAAATCAATGTCTAACCTCCTGATACTGGGCTATCAATCGCGGCTATTGTACACGCCAACCGGCGTTGCGTCAAGCATTCACGCTCTCGGCCCCGCCACACTCTGGAGCACTCAGGGGAGAACCAGTTCCTTGGGCAACTCAGTCAATGATTCGAACCCAGTCGCTGTCACGATGACCGAATCCTCGATGCGCATGCCGTAGCGTCCTGGAAGGTAAACCCCCGGTTCACAGGTGACGACCTGCCCCGGCTCGAGCACCGTGTCGGTCCCTTGGGAAAGGCGAGGCGCTTCATGAATCTCGAGTCCCACCCCATGCCCCAGGCCGTGCGTAAAGTACTGCGCCAGCCCACTCTCGCCAAGCTTGCCTCTCACGGCAGTGTCGACGGAACGCGAGCTCACGCCCGCCTTGATGCAGTCAAGGCCCAGCTGCTGTGCTGCACGCAGTTTTGCATAGACGTCCAGCACATCCGCGGGCTGTTTGCCGAGCGCTACGGTCCTGGTACAATCGCTCATGTAGCCCTCGTAGTTGACACCGAAGTCGATGACGATGACCTCGCCGTTCTGGATGACCTTGCCGGAAGCGATCCCATGTGGTAGTGCCCCACGAGCGCCCGACCCTACGATCGTTGAAAAACTGGTGCCCTGGGCGCCGGCCTTGCGCATTTCGTATTCCAGCAGAGCTGCCACGTCGTTCTCGGTCATACCAGCCTTCAACTGGCGGACCATCGCGTTGAACGCCTTGTCCGCAACACGCCCCGCAGCACGCATCGTGTCCAGCTCGCGGTCGTCCTTGACAATGCGCATGTCTTCGACCACGCTCTCGGTCGGGACCATGGTTACCGATGGGAACGCGGCACACATCTGCTCCGCCTGCACAAAGGAAACACGTTCCTTCTCGAACCCGAGCCAATGAGCATGGCTTGCGACAAGCAGGTTCGCAACCGACTTGCTGAAGTGCCCAGCGTACAGGGTGACGTCCAGCCACGGGCACTCTTCCTGCGCCTGTGTCGTGAACCGGCCATCGACAACAAGGTGCATGCCATCATGGAGCGCGAGGAGGTACCCCTCTTCGCCCGTGAAACCAGTAAGATAGCGCATGCTGGGTGCTGCAAGCGTGAAAAAGGCATCCACGTTCGCACTGGCCATGCGCCCTTGCAGCTGTCGAATCCTGTTGCCATAATACTGATTTTCCACGGTTCATCTCCTTGTATCGGTGCTATTCGAATGGATTAGCCTTGCCTGTTTCACCCGGGATCGGCTGAGGCGTCACGGTCAGGAACGTCTGCCTCATCTTGAGCTGGGTGTTGACCATGGTCAGGTCCTTGTGCTGAGCCATCTGAAACACCGGGGGGACAGAAGGCGTGACAGTCGTCTGTCCCATACGCGGCAGGAAATAGAAATTCCAGACGGAGAAGCTGGCCAGCAGGATCACGATGAAGATCCAGGTCCCCGCCGAAATCTTGACTCTGGGCTGCTTCCGCGGACGCGGCGCAACCTTCTTGCCCGCCGGAACCACTTGAATGTTGGTCGTCGGTACTGCTTTCTGTGCCATCACACGCCTCCTATTGGACCACGTCCGGCTGAGGAGCCGGTGCTACAGGAGCCGGCGCGCCGACGATCGTCGCGTCAGGGCTCAGGACCATCCACGCAGTCATAGAGCAAGTATACGGGTTGCCCTGAGCGGGCAATCCGAGGGCACCGTGCGAGATGGTCAGGTTCGAGGAGACCATGATGTACTTGAACTTCGTGCGGAACGTATCCTGGAATCGTCGCATGGTCGCGTAATCCTTGGCGGTGAAATTCATGGTGACGCCCACGGTCTTCGCAAGCTTCACCTCCGCCGGCTGAGCGGCAGCAGCACCCTGACCCATGGAGGCGTCCGAAACCTGAATGCTGGTATACATGATACCGCTAGCTGTGCCAACCGCCTGAAGGTCGAGCAGAAAGCGTGTGTGCTCATGCTGGTCGAACACCACGGGCGTGATCTGTGCAAGCTGGCCGATCCACGCCACGTAGGACGCATTTTGAGTCACGAACGCAGCGTGCTGCCCCTGGACCTCCTTGAGCGTAGACAGCTTCGTGTCAGCCGCCGTAGTCTGATCGCGCAGATCCCGGAGCTGGACAAGCTGAGGGTTGAGCACGTAGCGGTAGCAGAAAAAACAGATGACACCGAGCAGAAGGATCACGACGACAAGTTTGATTGGAATATTCCTACCCATTCTTGCCTCCCCCCACCCATGTCAACGTCAGGTTCATGGTTGCCTGTGCCTGCGGTCCCTGGACCACCGCGCCCGTCGCATAGGGCACCTGGTAGCCGTCGATGTGCACATCCTTGAACTTCTTGTCGGCGCTGAGCGCGTTGAAAAAGCGCACCAGGTCGACGAACTGACTGCTGGTAGCCGCAATCACCAAGGTACCCGGCAAGACCGTCATGTCCGCCTGAGTCAGCGTACACGCCTTGGGCAGGTCCTTCGCAAGATCATCCAGGACCTGGTTCGTATTGACCTGCAACTGCACGGCCGTGACGACGTTGGTCTCCATCGTCATGGAGCGCTGTGCGAGCGACCTGTTGAGGTCCAGCAGTTTCTGCTCGCTGTCGAGAGCGGCAATCTGCGTGTTGAGGTCGGCCAGATGAGTTGTCGTCTGTGCGACGATCCACCTGGCGTAGCTATATGATGCTGCGAGCACCACCAGGATGGCAACCACAACGAAGATGAGCGTCCTGTCCTCATGGGTCAGTTGAGTCTGTCTCCGCCTTCGTGCGCGTGGAACAAGGTTGATGGTAATCATCAGAGTCCCTCCGAACCAGGGCGATACGTCAGAAGGCTTTCACCAGCTTCGACAGGCTTGGCCTTCTTCCGGTCAGAGCGCTTCCTGGCAGCAGCCGCCTCAAACTCGCGGAGCGAAAGGCCCGTAGCCACACTGAACATGGGAGCCATCTCAATCAAATAGGATTCCGCAAACATGCTCGGGTCGTACTTGGCAACATCGAGCAACAGACGGTTTATTTCGACCGTGAACCCAGTCGATACTTCGATGTAGTCGGCGACGCCCTTGAGGTTGGCCGTACCACCTGACAGGATCAGGTGCAGGGGGCGGTCGCTTTCGAACCGTGTCGTATAGTAATTGAGAGACCGACGGATCTCGAGGACCAACTCGTCGATGATGGGCAGTGCTGCGGACGTGGCGCGTTCTGCCTCGGTACCCGCTTCGAGATTGGCCTGCGGGTCCATATTGACGGACTCCCGCTTCAGCTCTTCTGCACGCTCTATGGTGATTCCCAGAGTTGACGCGATCGCCTGCGAGATCCGCGCGCCTCCAAACGGGATCATGCGCGTGAGCCGGATCACGGACTGATCCGCAACGTTGACGGACGTGATGGTCGACCCGATGTTGACCATGACGATGGTCTTTGCGTCCAGATCGGGTCGTTTATAGGAAACGTAGTCCACCAGGCGCAACTCGGCAAAGGGTTCCACTTCGATGAACACCGGCTCCAGATGCGTCTTGCGGATGACGCCCACAAGGGCGTTGACGATCTCCAGTGGAGCAGCGGCCACCAGGCAGTTCGCCTTGATGCCACCGTCGCCCGTGTGAGATCGGGACAGCACCTGGTAGTCGAACACCGCGTCCTCGATGGGATAGGAGATGTGCTTCTCCATCTCCCACTTGACGATATCGTCCAGCGGCTGGCGGGGGATATCATCCACAGTAATCTGCCTGACCGTCACCAACTGGCCCGAAACCGAAGCCGACACACGCTTGCCCACAAAAGAATGCAGCGATAGCAAGGAGCTGAGCGCTTCACTGATGATATCACCCTTGACGATCTTCCCATTTTCGATGCACCCCTCGGGGGTTGGAGCAACGCCAAAGTTGACAAGGCTCAGTATATTCTTGTCTCGCTTGAACTGAGCCAACTTGATCGTACTCGCCCCAATATCTACTCCAATGATCGGTGTTGCTTTGTTTTCTAGCCCAAACACGAGGTGCCTCCTTATGCGGTCGACCGTCGGATTTCTACCTGTGGAACAGGGTTGCCAGGTACCAGGTGATCAGGTCATTTCCCGCAACAGCTGCGACATATGCACCCACGGCCATAGCGGGTCCGAAGGGCATCGAGTCTTTTCCTTTCTTCTTGAAGAATACCATGAGAACGATCCCTGCAGACGCCCCGATGATGAACGCCAGCATCAGAAAGACAACAGCCAGCCGCCAGCCCAGGAACGCGCCGAGCATGAGACCCAGAGTCGCATCACCCCAGCCCATGCCACCTCTCGAGAACAGGATAATCAGCGCAAACAGACCCGCACCGATTGCCGCTCCCCCTGCCGCCCCAACCAAGCTATGCCATCCTGCAAGCGCACCAAAGACAAGACCAATGGCGGTTCCGGGTAAGACGACCGCGTCGGGCACGAGACCCGTCTCGAAGTCGATGATCCCCACCGCCAGCGCAAGAACTGTCATGATCGCAAACTTCAGGGCATCGACACTCCACCCCAGGCCCCAGCCCAAGCCAACAAACAACAGGCCCGTGCACACTTCGGTCCAGAGGTACCGAACCCCGATCCGCGCATGACAGTACCGGCAACGCCCGCGCAGAAACACATAGCTCCAGACCGGCACAAGGTCAGCAACACGTAGCTGATGACCACAGGCCGGGCAGACAGACCGCCCTTTGACCCACTGTTCATCCCGCGGTATGCGATAGGTGAGGACGCCGACGAAACTCCCCATGAAGGTACCGGCTATGAAGCAGACGGCAAGATAGAGGACCTCGGGAACAACGCCCAGCAAGCCTGTCACAAGCGATCCATCCTCTCAACACTCCTTCATACGCTCAGAATGGCACCGTACGATCTCTCAACGCTGCATGTGCCCACTAATCGTCGTTTAGTATAGCACAGCCCGCCGTTCCTTATACATAGTTTGGGCAACGAGATGCAAAATGCAAGACCTGCCCGCGCCCGCTAGTATGTTACACTTTGGGACCGCCCGAGCCTTTCTGTTCAAGACGAGGGGAGCTTCTGTCCCGTTATTGTAACAGTGTTACACTTTGGGACACCCCGAGCCTTTCTGTTCAAGACCCCCGAGTATTTCTTTTCAATGCGAGGGGCGTTCTGAGGGGAGCTTCTGTCCCAAGATTGTTACACCTCAACGCATGGATTCCCGCCTTCGCCGAGAGCACCCCTCGCATGGGAAGAAAGTGCTCGGGGGGGGAAGGACAACCCCCAGATATGGGAAAAGCCCCCGTGAAGAGGGGGCGCAGGATGGATTCCCGTTCAGAATTTCATAATAAGGATATTTCGTCAAAGGTACCGTCAGCAAAATCCAAAAATATGAGACGGTTACGAACCGGAGTCCCGATCCCCGTAATTATTTTTATCGCTTCCTGTACTTCCCATGCGGCAATTACCGCCGCAGTTGCCGCGGGATTGCCTGTATACGTTTCAATCCCGCATCCGTTTTCATCGGCGGATAAACCCCAAATATCGTTAAGCCCTTTATCTCCCGGAAAGATGGTCATCAGCTCACCGCTGAAACCAGCTATAGCTCCGTGAACAAAGGGAATTTCCAATTCACCACAGGCACGGGCCACAATCTGGCGGGTTTTCAAATTGTCCAACCCGTCAAGCACCACGCTTGCATTTATTATTAATTTTTTAATGCTCCTGGAATTAATGGTTTTATAAAAGGCGGAAACGACAACGGCGGAGTTGATTTTCTTAACTCGGGCCGCGGCAACTTTAACTTTAGATTTGTTCAGATCACTTTCCGTGGCTATTATCTGCCTGTTTAGATTGTTTTCTGCAAATTTGTCATTGTCAATGATCACTAAATGACCAATACCCTGCCTGGCAAGTAATTCTATGATCGTTCCCCCCAAGCCACCCGCTCCACAGACGGCAACCGTGGAGCGAAGCAGTTTTAACTGCCCTTCAATACCTATTGTGCCTATGTTACGCAAATAGCGGACAGGAACTACATTATTCTCGAGACAGAAAATCTCGACTTCCCGACGGGTAACCTTTTCTTTAGAGGAAATAAGCCGAACACTTTGCAGGTCTATAACCCGCATTTTTTTCTTGTCGGGCGTCACTAAGCTTTTGGAAAGCTTACGAATCATTATATCAAGAGGTTGATCCTTGGCCAGATTCGACATCGTCTTCTCAACCACCGGCTACTCTAGGCAACAGATCGAGCTTGTCGCCATCTTTAAGGTCTATTCTATTCAACAACTTTATGTTCGTGCCGTTGAGCAGGACATTACTGTTATCCCAAATGGACTGCTTTTTCCCAGCTCCAATGGACTTAATTTTTTTCTCGAATACGGGGCCAAAATTGGTCTCCACATACACTCTGACATCGTCAATACTATCCACATTGACGATTACGGTTCGTGCCCCTAAGAAAATCCTCCACGACCCGATGAAGTTGATATTAATTGCAGGCAACTACGTTACCCATTAATAATGCCTCCAAGAGAGAGTTTTTGCTATTTCCACTGAGTTCTCTACTACAATTATTCCGCCCTGATGGATCCGGCGATTTCCGGCATACCGAGACTCTCCAGACGTTTTTTCGAAGGTTTGCCGGTAGTCTTGTTCCAGTCTCTAATAGCATAATACTCAGGCAACATCTTCCCCATGTTGGGTACATGGCCTTCCTGCCCGCCATCGGGAATCGGCCTCATGGCCAGTTCCGGCAATACATCGTCTTTGGCGGTGACGCCCAGCTTGCAGGACAATGCGCGCTGCAACTGGAAAGTGCGTTCCCCGGCCTTCAATAATTCATCCACGGTCGTATTCCAGCCGGTAGCGGTATTAACCATGCCAATCATCAAGTTAAACGGTATTTGGGCGAAGTGACAAAAGCCGAGGTTATCGGTCAGCGCCCGGAAGTTCTGCCCTTTTTCCACGCCTGCGGCCTTATCGCCCGCAAAGCGGTCGGTGATTTCCAGTTCCAGATCGGGATGGCTTGTTCCACCGTCCACCTGATAGGCATCATTCTTGTTATGATCAGCTCCGCGCGCGGCAGTGGCGTAAACCAGACCCATGGAATGATATGCCCGGGGATCGTGCATGGGAAATTCGAGTCCTTTGCACTGGACGGCTTCCCCCGCCGGACGGCCGTATCTTTGGGCCATGCGTTTCGTCCCGCCTGCCAGTACGGCGCCAAATCCCTGATTTTTACCGATCAGATGCAACAGTTCGATTGCCGCATCCGTATTACCCCAGGTAAGTTTAAGCCCGCCGGTGTCCTTTTCGGTAATTACTCCCAGGCTGTAAAGATAAAATGCGTAGCCCGCACTGGCGCCGCTGCTGATCGAATCAAACCCGTACCCGTTGCAAAGCTCATTAATATATACGGCGGTGGACATATCCAGATCCAGCCCCATCATTGCGCCCCATGCCACCAGGGTTTCATACTCGGGGCCTTCGACGTTATCATACAGATACTTTCCTTCCTTGATCGCCAGCACCTTGCGGCAACGGATAGGGCAGCCGTAGCAGGCGGTATTTCCGATCTGATATTTCTCCAATTGCTCGGCGCCGCTTATTCTTGTTGATTCCGGCATAGTTGGAGCGGTGTAATACCTGGCCGGCCCGTCGCCATAGGATATGGCGGAATCAATCCAGCCCGCCGTGCCGGTTTCGTGCATGATCATGGACAGAAAACCTTCCTTGACCTCCTTCATGGCTTGCTTTGCGGTTTCGCGGAATTCTTCCGGCAGAGCCATAGGCAGCTTCATCTTGCCGCGTACCGCAATCGCCTTGACCTTCTTTGAGCCCATTACGCAGCCCAGTCCTGCCCGGCCGAGACAGTGGCCGTGCTCGGACATGATATTGCCGTATAGGACCAGGTTCTCCGAGGCGGGGCCGATACAGGCCACCTGCACACGGTTATCGCCTTGTTCCTTCTTGATTTCTTCCTGAGTCTCGTAGGTATCCTTCCCCCAGAGATGGCCCGCATCCTTAATTTCGGCCACGCCATCCTTGATGTAAATATAAACCGGCCGCACGGACTGGCCCTGGAGGATAATACCGTCGTAACCAGCATTCTTGAGCTCAGCGCCGAACCAGGCGCCGGCGTTGGCATCACCATAAAATCCGGTATACGGAGATTTGGCGGCGGCGCCCCAGCGGCTGACGCTGGGGCCGCTCGTGCCATTGAGGAGACCCGGCATCAGGATAAGCGGATTATCCGGCCCCAGAGGATCGGTTTGCTCATTGACCAAATCATAAAGATACCGCGCGGCCAGTCCGGTGCTGCCCAGAAAATCGCG
>NZ_QXIU01000010.1 GCF_003570935.1 Candidatus Cryosericum odellii | reverse complement strand
ATTCCGAGCATGCTGACGTGGAAGTGCTGCTGGAACTGAGTATGTCTGCGCAGCAGCAGGTCAACTCGCTCCGGAACCGCATCTTTCTTCAGCTCAAGCACGACCCGGATGCCCTCGCGGCTGGATTCGTCACGCAGGTCAGACAGTTGGGTCAGGCGCTTGTCCTTCATCAGGTTGGCGACTTTCTGGACGAACTCGGCCTTATTCACCTCAAACGGCAACTCTGTAATGATGAATCGCGTCTTGTTACCGTCCTTCTCGATCGTGTACTTTCCTCTCGTGACAACATTGCCCCGACCGGTGGCGATGTATTCGTCGATACCGTCCGTGCCAACCACGAGGCCACCGCCCGGAAAGTCGGGACCCTTGATAAACGACCGGATCTGGGCAGGGTCCTCAGGTTCGTTGCTGATCCGGCAGTCCAACATGTACTTCAGGGCATCGATCAGCTCGCCGAGGTTGTGAGGGGGGATGTTGGTGGCCATGCCGACGGCGATTCCGCTGGAACCGTTGAGTAGAAGCTGCGGCACTTTGGCTGGAAGGATGCTCGGTTCCTCCAGGCTGTTGTCAAAGTTCGGCGTGAACTCGACGATCTCCTTGTCCAGCTCGTCCAGCATGAGTGCAGAGACAGGAGCCAGCCGCACCTCAGTATAACGCATGGCTGCAGCAGAATCGCCGTCAATGGATCCAAAGTTGCCGTGGCCATCGATCAATGGGTATCTGAGCGAGAACTCCTGCGCCATGCGGACCAGCGAATCGTAGATAGCGGTATCACCGTGAGGATGGTACTTGCCCAGGACGTCGCCAACAATACGGGCGCTCTTCTTGTACGGCTTGTTCCAGAAACACCCTAGTTCATACATGGCGAAGAGGATACGGCGATGCACTGGCTTCAGACCATCGCGGAAGTCCGGCAGCGCTCGACCGATGATAACACTCATGGAGTACTCGAGGTAGGACTTCTTCATCTCCTCCTCGACGTAGACGTTGAATACTCTATCGTTTTCTGGCATCAGTGTCCCTCACTCCGTCAAATGTCCAAGTTGTAAACTTCACGCGCGTGATCAATGATAAATTTACGACGAGGCTCTACCTTCTCGCCCATGAGCAGCGTGAAGATGCGTTCAGCCTCCTCGGCTTCCTCCAAAGTGACACGTCCCATGAGGCGAGTTTCCGGGTCCATCGTCGTCGACCACAACTGCTCAGGGTTCATCTCTCCCAGTCCTTTGTACCGCTGGACATCAGGCTTACCCTTCGTTTGGGACAGGAGTGTCCGAAGTTCGTCGTCAGAGAACGCATAGCGCGTTGACTTGCCATCAATGACAGCAAAAAGTGGAGGCTGAGCAAAGTAAATATTCTGGTTGACAACGAGCGGGCGCATGTAGCGGTAGAAGAACGTGAGCAGCAATGTCCGGATATGTGCTCCGTCAACATCGGCATCCGTCATGATAACGATCTTGTGATACCGCAGCTTCTCGAGTTTGATATCGTCCATGACGCCCGTGCCGATGGAAGTAATGAGGGCCTTGATCTCCTCATTCTCGAGGGCTCGTTGGATACCGACCTTCTCTACGTTGAGAATTTTGCCCCTCAGAGGCAAAATCGCCTGCGTACGCCGGTTCCGGCCCTGCTTGGCACTGCCGCCTGCAGAGTCCCCCTCGACAATGTAGAGCTCTGATTCAGCCGGGTCCTGGGACGAGCAGTCTGCAAGTTTGCCCGGCAGGCGTCCGCCGTCCAGCTCGGTCTTACGGCGGACGAGGTCGCGAGCCTTGCGCGCCGCTTCACGCGCAAGCTTCGCACTGACAGCCTTATTGGCCATTGCCTTGAACTCATCGATGTGCTTGTCGAGGTACAGCTCCACCTCTTCCTCGACCGCGGCCTCCATGGGCCCCTTGAGATCAGCATTCCCAAGCCGCGTCTTGGTCTGGCCCTCAAACTGCGGGTCAGGGATGCGGAGGTTGATGATGACCACGAGACCTTCACGAATGTCCTCACCGCCAAGACTGTCCTCGGGCTTCATCAGCTTCACCTGCCGCGCCTTCGCGTTGAACAGGCGCGTATAGGCATTCTTGAAGGCCAGTTCATGGACGCCACCGTCCACAGTATTGATATTGTTGACGTAGGAGATCATCTGGTCGTTGTAGCCGGTGTTGTACTGAAAGGCAACCTCGAGAAAGAAACCTTCCGTATCTCGCATGAAATGCACGGGATTCGGCGGTACGACCTCACTGCCTTCGTTCATATATCGCACGAATTCAATGAGCCCCTTGTCATACTTGAAGACCTGGACCTCTTCCGTTGCGTGGTCGACGAAGTCGATTTCCAACCCGGAGTTCAGGAAAGCCAATTCGCGCAGACGCTTGGCGATGCGCTCAGGATCAAAGATAAACTCACCAAAAATCTCTTCGTCTGGAGTAAAGCTCACGTATGTGCCTGAAACGCCAGCGGGAATGCCCTCCTCCTTGACACGGAGGTGATAGATGGGTTTGCCGCGACTGAACTCTTCCTGGAACACCTTTCCCCACTGCGTCACTTCGACGTAGAGACGGTTCGAGAGAGCATTGACGCAGGAGACTCCGACGCCATGCAAACCACCGGAGACGTGATAGCTCTTCTTGTCAAACTTGCCACCGGCGTTGAGGCGCGTCAAAGCTACCTCGACACCCGATATGCCCAGCACGGGGTGCATGTCGGTTGGTATACCGCGGCCGTTGTCGCGCACGTCGACGGTCTTGTGGTCTGCGCTGAGCCCAACGTCGATCTTGGTGCAGAAGCCAGCCATGGATTCGTCAATTGCGTTATCCACGACTTCCTGCACGAGATGATGCAGACCACGCGAGTCGGTCGACCCTATATACATTGAAGGTCTGGTTCGAACATGTTCCAGACCTTCAAGTACCTTGATGTCTCTTGCGGTGTACTGGGAATCCTGCATGCGCAATCCTCCTGTTTTCTGACTCTTATATGGTATCATGAAACAGAGGAAATGCAATGCAGGAACAAGGGTTCAGGCCCTTTCCGTA
>NZ_QXIU01000001.1:4477-6917 GCF_003570935.1 Candidatus Cryosericum odellii | reverse complement strand
GGAGACGGCGCAACGGGCGAAGACGTCACCGCCAACGTCCGGACGGTACGTTCCATCCCCATGAACCTGGGCAGCATGGGGGGCCGTATTCCAGCATTGGTCGAGATTCGTGGCGAAATGGTCATGTTCAGGCGTGACTTCGAGGCACTGAATGCCGCGCGAGCTGCCTCAGGCGACCCCTTGTTTGCCAATCCACGCAATGCGGCTGCTGGATCACTGCGTCAGCTGGACCCGCGCATCACCGCTTCGCGCCCACTGCATCTGGTGGCCTATGCGCTGGGGGAAACATCGGAAGACCTGGTGCTTCCCACCCAGAAGAGCTTGCTGGACTGGATTGCCGGCGTCGGCTTCCGTATATCGCCGTTTGTGCGCCTGGTACGGACACCCGCCGAGATGTGGGCAGCCACCCGGGAGATTTCAGCTGCCCGCAGTTCGCTGCCGTTTGCTGCCGACGGTATTGTATTCAAGGTGAACGAGATATCGCTGCAGCGTGCGCTGGGCCAGACGGCCAAGGAACCGCGGTGGGCATCGGCCTGGAAGTTCCCTCCTGAAGAAAAGGAAACACGCCTCGAAAATATCATCGTCTCTATCGGTCGAACGGGTGTCGCAACGCCCGTTGCGGTGCTCACTCCGGTGGAGATCGACGGTTCGGTCGTTGCGAGGGCGACCCTGCACAACGACGACGAGGTCAAGCGTCTTGGCATCCTTATCGGAGACACTGTCATTGTGCGCAAGGCAGGCTCGGTCATCCCCGAGATCCTGGGACCGGTGCTCTCCGCCCGCACCGGTATCGAGCACCCCTTCATCATGCCGGCCGTATGCCCAGAGTGCGGCTCGCAGCTGGTGCGTATCGAAGATGAAGCCGCCACCAAGTGTGTGAACGCCTCGTGTCCCGCACAAGTGCGGGAAAGGCTGCTGCATTGGTGCTCGAAGGACGCCATGGATATCCAGGGCATAGGAGAAGCCGTGGTCGACCAGCTTGTCACGGCAGGGCTGGCACATGATGTCGCCGACCTCTACGACCTGACGGAGGAGCAGCTCCTTCAACTGGAGCGCATGGGATCTCTCGTAGCCCGCAAGCTGCTGGTTCATCTCGAAGAGAGCAAGGGAAGGGGCCTTGCCCGTGTGCTGTATGCCATGGGCGTTCCTCAGGTCGGCGAAGTAGGCGCCCGCGATCTGGCCCAGGCCTTCGGCTCCATGGAGACGCTTGCCTCGGCCACACCTGAATCCCTGATCCATGTCTATGGCATCGGAGAGAAAACGGCCGAGAACATCACGGCCTTCTTCCAGGAAGAGCACAATCGCATGCTCGTCGAGCGCCTCCGGAAGGCAGGGATTCACATGGAGGGCATCGCGGCCCCCGGGGCACACGGTCCCCTCAGTGGCAAGGTCTTCGTCTTCACCGGCGAGCTGTCCACCATGGCCCGCAGCAAAGCACAGGAACTAGTGCGTGCGCTCGGAGCCGAGACGTCGGAGACCGTTTCTCGTAAGGTGACGACACTCGTCGCAGGATCCGCCACGGGGAGCAAGATGGCCAGGGCCCGGCGGCTGAAAATCGAGATTCTTGACGAACAGCAGTTCCTTTCCCTCGTCGGACAGGGGACCTGAGAAAACAGGCACAGGAGGTATCATGGGTATGATCATCGACAAAGAGACGCTCGAACACGTGGCTTCACTCGCACGTCTCGAGATAACCCCAGAAGAGGAGGGACCTCTTCTGGGGGACCTCGAACGTATCCTCGGGTATGTCGCACAGCTGAGCTCCGTCGACACGTCAGCGATCGTCAGCAAGCGACCCGCCATGACCGAACTCCGTCCCGATGAACCATCCGAGGGCCTGACACGGGAAGCAGGGCTTGGTGGAGCGCCCGCGATGCGTGACGGATTCGTTGTCGTGCGGAACATCATGGGGGGCGAGGATGCCTAGTGAACTCCCGCGCACGTTAAGCCAGTATCGCCTCGCTGTTCGCGCGCATGAACTGTCGGCCGAAGAGTACCTGGACGAGACGCGGCAGCTCATCGAACGCGGAGACCCTCAAGTGAAGGCGTTTTTACACCTGCGCCTCGACGCCGCCCGGTCCGATGCGCAGGCCGCCGATCCCTCGTCTCCTCTTGCAGGAGCCCCGATAGCGGTCAAGGACAACATCATGATGGCAGGCGAACGCTGCACCTGTGGCTCCCGGATCCTTGAACACTATGTCGCCCCCTATTCGGCGACTGTCGTGCGGTCATTGCTTGCTGCGGGAGCTGTCGTACCAGGCAAGACCAACCTCGACGAGTTTGCCATGGGTTCCTCCACGGAGAACTCTGCCTTTTTCCCGACGCACAACCCCGCGGACCTGAGCCGAGTTCCCGGTGGATCCAGCGGCGGTTCGACGGCTGCGGTCGCTGCGGGTTTTGCTCTTGGAGCAATCGGTTCCGACACCGGTGGTTCTGTGCG
>NZ_QXIU01000001.1:0-4419 GCF_003570935.1 Candidatus Cryosericum odellii | reverse complement strand
GTGGACTTCGAGGCCACGCTGCAACCGACCCTCGCAGGCAAACGTGTGGGCATTATCCGTGAACTCCAGGAGTTTGACGTCCAGCCGGAGATCGCCGCAGCCATGGAAACGGCCCGTAAAGCAGCAGTGAGCGGCGGCGCATCGATCGTCGAGGTCAGCGTGCCACACATTCTGTCCGCGCTACCCGTTTACTACATCATCGCGCCTGCCGAGTGCTCTGCGAACCTCGGGCGGTTCGACGGCGTCCGTTACGGCCTGCACGAGGACGGACGGGACATGACGGAAACATACAGCAGGACCCGCAATGCGGGATTCGGCACGGAAGTGAAGCGACGCATCCTCATCGGCGCATTCGTGCTCTCGGCCGGATACTATGACGCCTACTACAAGAAGGCAACCAGCGTTCGCCAGCTCATCACCGACGAACTGGAGGCGGTGTTCCAATCTGTTGACGTCCTGCTGACACCGACGACCCCGACGACAGCGTTCAGGCTTGGAGCAGTGACCGACCCGCTCGAAATGTACAAGGCGGACGTGTTCACGATCCCCGCTGACCTCGCCGGATCCCCTGCCATTTCGTTTCCTGCCGGAAGGGACGCCGCCNNGTCTTCCTGTCGGACTGCAGCTCATGGGTCCCCGCTGGAGCGATGCTGATGTCCTCTCCTGCGCGAACGTCCTCTTCACAGCACTTGGAGGTGAGTCATGACCACGACGATCGGCCTGGAGATCCACGTCCAGCTGGCCACGCAGACCAAGATGTTCTGTGGCTGTAGCACGGCGTTCGGGGACGAGCCCAACACCCATGTCTGTCCCGTCTGCCTTGGACTGCCGGGCGCCCTGCCCACGCTGAACGCCCAGGCCGTGCGCCTGGCCGTCAGGATCGCCACGGCACTTGGGTGCACTGTCCACGAGGTCTCCGAGTTCTCACGCAAGAACTACTTCTACCCGGACCTTCCCAAGTCCTACCAGATCACCCAGTTCGACCGCCCGATCGCGACAGGGGGATCAGTCCCCATCGTCACGGAACGAGGCGCCCGCAGCGTCCGGCTGACACGCGCGCATATCGAGGAAGACGCCGGCAAGTCGATGCATGCCGCGGACATCACGCTCGGGGGTGAGACGCTGGTCGACTTCAACCGCTGCGGCATGCCACTGGTCGAGATTGTCACTGAGCCAGACATGCAAAGCGGCGATGAAGCATACGAGTTCCTGCGTAACCTGAGACGGCTTGTCAGGTGGCTCGGCGTATCGTCAGGCGACATGGAGAAGGGTGCCATGCGGTGTGACGTGAACGTCTCCGTCAGCCCGGATCCCGCGAAGCTGGGGACAAAGGTGGAGATCAAGAACCTCAACAGCTTCCGCAGCGTCAAGCGGGCCATCGACTACGAGGAGCAGCGCCAGGCACAGTGTCTTGCCGACGGTACTCCCATCATGATGGAAAGCAGGCATTTTGACGAAGTGCAGGGAACAACGACCGCCATGCGCAGCAAGGAAGCCAGCAACGACTACCGCTATTTTCCGGAGCCGGACCTGCCCCTGCTGCAGCTGGATCCCACAGAGCTGGAATCCATGCGCGCACAGATGCCCGAACTGCCCTGGGAGATGCAGTCACGCTTCGAACGAGACCTCAACCTCTCGCCATATGATGCGGCCCTGCTGACCGAGGAACGCTCCACGGCAGAGTTCTTCCAGCAGACCATTGCACTCTATGACAACCCGAAGAAGCTCGCCAGCTACATGGGGACCGAGGTGGCCAGGCTCCTGAACGAACGCGGCAAGACGCTGGCGGAGACGCAACTGACGCCCGCGACACTCGCCGGCCTCCTGACAATGGTCGAGAACAATGCGATCAGCAACACGGCCTCAAAGGACGTCCTGCCCCTTCTCGTGGACACGGGGACAACGCCCATGGAAGCGGTCAGAAGCCTTGGCCTGGAACAGGTCTCCGACACCTCCGCAATTGAGGGATTTGCGCGCGAGGTGATAGCGGAGAACGTGACTCAGGTCGAGCAGTTCAGGAACGGCAAGGAGGCAGTACTCGGTTTTCTTGTCGGCCAGCTCATGAAGAAGAGCAAGGGCAAGGCAAACCCGAAACTGGCGGGGGATACGCTGCGGCGACTATTGAAATAGAGGAAGCGGGGACCTCCTGAAGAGGAGGTCCCCGCTTCCTTGATAGTCACTACGAGTTCACGTCCCAAGGTTCACTTGGTCAAAACCTCATCAATGGCCTTCATTGTTGCTTCATCAAGAGCAATATCGACAGCCTTTACATTCTCTTCGACTTGCTCAGGCCGCGATGCTCCCGTGATCACACAACTGATCTCCTGATGATGGAGAATCCAGGCCAGAGCCAGCTGTGCCGTTGTGACATTGTTCTCCAATGCTATCTTTGAGATCCTCTCAACCTTGTCGAGGCTTTCTTCGGTCAAGTAGTGCTCTACAAAGTGCCCGACCGTGGGATCTGCAGCCCTGCTTCCTTTGGGCAGTTCCTGGCCCGTCTTGTACTTTCCTGTCAAAACTCCCTCGGCCAGTGGGCTGAATACCGCGATTCCCAATCCTTCCCTGGCGCATATCGACATTACTTCTTGTTCTATATATCTGTTCAGCATGTTATACGCCGGTTGATCAATAGCAATCGGGCTCAAATTGAATCGATTTGCTGTATTCTGACCATCAAGTATCTGGGTTGCACTCCACTCACTGACCCCTGCGTACAAAACCTTGCCTTGATGTACCAGATCGTCTAACGCCCTCATGACCTCATCAATAGGTGTTTCAGGGTCATATCTGTGACAATAGAAGATATCGACATAATCGGTGTTGAGACGCTTCAAGCTGGCATTGCACTGTTCCATGATGTGCTTTCTGGAAAGTCCTCTGTCATTGGGACCCTCACCCACAGGCCAGAAGGTCTTTGTGGCCAGCACGTATGAAGACCTGGAGAAACTCTCCAGAGACTTGGCCAGGACCTCTTCTGCCGCACCGGGATATGTCTGTCCACCGCCATAGACGTCAGCGGTATCAAAGTAGTTGATCCCCAGATCGTAGGCCTTCTTCACACATGCATCTGCTTGTTCCTGGCCATAGGAACCACCATAGGTCAGCCAACTGCCCAAAGCTATCTCACTTACCTTCATACCGTAACGGCCAATCCTTCTGTAGTTCATACGATCCTCCTTTCAATTTAGTCACGATCATCTATACTTTTATAGTAGTCCACTTTGAAGAACTGAATCATTTCAAATGAGAGTCCCGACAGACCTGCGATCACGAAAACGATGAGTTAGGACTGGCGATCAAGCTCCTCGTCACTGTTGCTGAGCCGGAGTGACACGACCTTGGAGACGCCCGTCTCCTGCATCGTCACACCGTACAGGACATCCGCTGCCAGCATGGTCTCACGGTTGTGCGTCACGACCAGGAACTGTGAACCCTCCTGTTCGCGCAGCAACCGTGCAAAACGATGAACATTGTTTTCGTCGAGCGAATTGTCCACCTCATCGAGAAGGTAGAAGAGGCTGGGGCGCGCCTTGAAGAGAGCAAACTGCAGAGCCGCAGCCGTCAGGACCTTCTCGCCGCCTGAAAGCAGCTCAAGAGGTTGCCGCCGTTTGCCCGGAAGCACGACGTCGATGTCGATCCCTGTGAGTTCACCGTTCTCCTGGCGCACCAGTCTTGCCTCGCCGCCATCGAACATCTTGACGAAGTTCTCCTGGAACGCCTTCTCGATGACGACAAACGTCTCTTCGAACAATGTCGACGCACGCCGATCGAGGTCATCGATCAGCGCGAGCAGCTTCGTTCTCGACTGGGAGAGGTCGTCATCCTGCGCTTTGAGATGCGCAACGCGTTCCGCAAGCTCTTCGCTTTCCTTGATACTAGCCATGTTCACAGGCTCCAGGTTCGTCATGTTGCGGCGTACCTGGTCCATCTCGCTCTGCATCTGTTCGAGATTTGCCTCTGGTTCCGTTCTTTCCGTCAGTTGTGCAAAGTCATCGCGCGCCGTGAATTGCTCCAGCTTGCCCTTCCCCTCTGCCAGCAGGACCTCCAGCTCGCGTACACGGCCCTCGAGACGTGTACGACTCGCCTTGACCCCTTCCATCTCCGCCGCCAGGGTCGCACTCTGTTCGTCCTTATGACGCTTGTCGAGTTCCAGCTGGTCGATGCCGGCCTGGAACACCGCCAATCCGTTCGACTTCTCCCTGAACTGGGTGTCCAGCAAACTGATACGCTGCTCGAGCGCCACGCGTTCGGCACGCACCCGCACCAATCCGTCCTGCGACGCCTTGATCTCGGTTGCAAGGCTCGCAAGCTGCTCTTCATATGCCAGTTTCTTCTCCAGCAATGCCTGGATGCGGCCTGACACGGAGTTTCGCCGGATCTGCAACGCCTGGACTTTGTCCTTGCCTGCCAGCAGGTCTG